>NZ_CBFHTG010000001.1:0-143982 GCF_965658795.1 Lentibacter sp.
TACAACGGACGTGACAGGCACAGTCGAGCTTCCAGCCGGCACCGAAATGGTTATGCCAGGCGACAACCTGAAGTTCGGCGTTGAGCTGATCGCCCCGATCGCGATGGAAGCGGGCCTCCGCTTCGCCATCCGCGAAGGTGGCCGCACAGTCGGTTCAGGCGTTGTTGCGAAAATCGTAGAGTAAGCTTTAGAGCTTACTGACATTGCGAAGGGCCGCCCGAAAGGGCGGCCCTTTTGCTGTGGGGGGCGCGTCAGCCCGACGCGGGGCGCTTGGCCGTTGCGGCGCGGGCCAGCGTTGCGGCTTCGGCCTTTGACAGCCTTGCGAGCACGCGCTCTATCGGTTCGCCGCGTGTGCGCGCGCGTGTCCATATTTTCTGACAGGAGGCCGGCGACCAAGGCATCTGTGCGTTGGCGATCCAGTGGCGCAGTTGCGGTGGCAGGCGGTCGTAGGTTTGCATCGGGTCCGCGGCGCGCTTCTTTTTGCGCAGCGGTGTCGATCCGAGGTTTGTCGTCATAGGGTGGCTCATGTCGGTTGGTTGGTTTGCTGGAGCTATTGTTATGTTATAACATTGCATCTGGCAAGTCTGAGCTGGGTTGTTGCTGTGCCGCTTGGGCTTTGCTACGGTTTTATAAATATATAAAAAGTAAGTTGAGCGTATGAGTAACCCCTATACATCCCTGCCGCGGAAAGCCTTCTGGCGCAAAGCGGTCGCTGAAAAAGGTGCCTTGGGGCTGGAGCAGCTTTGGCAGCCGAAGTTTCAGATCAGGCCAGATCATAAGATCGTCACGGCGGGCAGTTGCTTTGCCCAGCATATCGGACAGGCGCTTACGGCGCGCGGGTATGACTGGTTTGATGCCGAGCCTGCGCCCCCTTGGTTGCGCGCTCAGGATGCGCGGGCCTTTCACTACGGTATCTTCAGCTTTCGCACCGGCAATATCTACACCCCCAAGATGCTGTTGCAGTGGCTCACGCTGGCGTTTGAGGGCGGGGATACCGAGCTTTGGGAGCGGAACGGGCGCTGGTATGACCCGTTGCGCCCGGTGATCGAGCCTGAGGGGTTTGCCAGCCAAGACGAGCTTTTGGCCGCGCGCAACACCACGCTGGCCAGCCTGCGCCGGGCTGTGCGTGAGGCGAGTGTCTTTGTCTTTACGCTGGGGCTGACAGAATGCTGGCGCAACGCCAAGACAGGGCTGGAATATGCGCTTTGCCCCGGCACTGTGGCGGGCGCGTCCTTTGATGCAGCGCTGCACGGCTTTCACAACACGGGGTATGCGGAGCTATGCGCCGACCTTGAAGCGGCCATTGCGCTGATGCAGCGCGAAAACAGCGCCATCCGTGTGTTGCTGACAGTGTCGCCTGTGCCGCTTGTCGCCAGTGCATCGGGGGAGCATGTGCTCACGGCAACCTCTCACTCCAAGGCGCTTTTACGCGCTGTCGCGGGAGAGGTCGCGGCGAATGATGCGCAGATTGATTACTTTCCATCTTACGAGATCATCACGCAGCCGGTGTTTCGGGGCATGTTTTTTGCACCCAACATGCGCAGTGTGGTGCCGCAGGGGGTGGCAACGGTGATGGGCCATTTCTTTGCCGAGCAAGAGCGCGTTTTTGGCGCGGTTGAGCTGGAGGATGCGCCCAAACGCAAGCGCGCCCGCAAAGGGAATGTGCGGGCAGATGTGGCTTGTGAAGAGGAGCTGCTCAATGCCTTTGCCAAGTAAGCTTGTCGTTTTTGGCGACAGCAACATCGCAGCGGTGCGCCATGCTTATGATGCGGGGCTGTTGAGCTTTGAGGGCTATGAAGTTGAGTTCTGGGGCGCGGCTGGCCCCGAGTATCGCCATATCCACTATAACAACGGTGGGCTGCGGCCGATGAAGCCTGAGGCCAAAAAGCAGGTGCTGATGGTCAATGGCCACGGGCGCGAGGTGTTGCGGCCCGACGACTTTGACGTCTTTGTGTTTTACGGGGTGCGGCTACGGCTGGCGGAGTTTTTCAGCGCTTATCTTGATCTTTTGCTGGATCCTGAGCGCGCGGTGAGCGAGGCCGCATTGGCGCGGGCGGCGGCACAGTTTTTGCAAGAGCGGCGCGCCGTGCGTATGGCCGCGATGATGAAGGCGGATGGTGCGAAGCGGATTGTCTTTGTCTATGCAGGCTTCCCTTGTTGGGGCGTGGTGGATCATGCTGAGGCGGGAGGCATCCTTGAGAGCTTCCCGCGTGTGCGGGACGCGGGGGAGGCGCTGAGACTGCGACTGTGGAGCGCGCTCACGCAGGCGTTTGATGCGCTTGGCCTGGAGCTTGTGCGCCAACCCGAGGAAACGGTGGTGCAAGGCATGTTCACCGACGCGGCCTATGCGGTGGCTGGAGCTGGCGAAAGTGGCGATGCCATTCACAAAGCGCCGGGCTATCCTGCCAAGGTTTTGGAAAAGCGCTTCGGAGCGCAAAAAGCGCCTTGATTTCCCCGCCGTGTCGATTTATCTCACAGGTCGGCCTTAGGGGTATAGCTCAGTTGGTAGAGCGACGGTCTCCAAAACCGTAGGCCCACAGTTCGAGTCTGTGTGCCCCTGCCATTTTCCTTCTTTACGACCATAAGGCCTGTCCCGAAAGGGATTGGCTTTTCTGGTGTTTTCCGCAAGACACGCGTAGAAGCGCGAAGGAAGTGCGCGTCAGAAAAGGGTGATGTCATGAGGCTATTTGAGCGGATCTTGGGCACGCAGTTTGCTGAGCTCGCACCTGAGGTGCAGGCAGTTCATGCGCAAGTCGGCGTGAAAGAAGGCGAGATCAGTTTGCGCGCTTCACCTCTTATGCAGCTCTTCGGCTTTCCGCCGCCATGCAAAGATGCGCCACTCTGGTTTGGCACGCGCGAAGAGGAAGAGATTGCGATCTGGCGACGCCAGATCAAAGACCGTGAGCTGCGCTCCGAGCTTTGGCAAACAGGCACTGAGGTGAGCGAGCGCATGGGTGCTGCGACGGTCACATCAAGATTGGTGGTCAACGAGGGCGCGCTTGAGCAGGTCACAACGGCGGTGCGGCTGTTTGATATCCCGCTGCCGCGCATAGTTTGGCCGCGTGTGACAGCGCAGGAGTGGGGCGCAGGCGGCAAGTATCACTTCCAGGTAGAAGTGCGCGCACCGCTCGCCGGGTTTGTTCTGCTGGCCTATGAGGGCTGGCTCAGGCTTTAGGCGGGCTGAAGCGCAAGCTGAGGCAGGACATGCCACCATCCAGCTTTGCGGCCTCTGAATTGCCGACTTCGCGTACGGTGTAGCCAGCCTTATCAAGCGCCTCTGCGGTTCGTGGGAAGCCCGCGGGCATGATCACCAGCTCGTTAAAGCGGATGGTGTTGCCGCAGGCTTCTTCGCCCTCGGCGGTATGGATCACGCGGTAGCCCTCAAAGCAGCCGGATGCGGCGAGACGCTCTGTGGAGAGGATGGTCTCCTCGTCCAAAAGCGAGCAGTCGGTTTTGAAGTGCAAGACGCCTGCGGGGGTGGCCACTTCGCGCACGGTGTAGCCCCAGTCGGCGGTGGCGCGGCGCAGCGCCTCGATACCACCCGATGTGGTGCGGGCGGAGGTGCCGACGAGGATCTCTGTTTCGGTTGTCAGAATATCGCCGCCTTCGATGAAGTCGGGCGCATCGATTGTGCGGATGTCTTTGTAGAACTTGGCGAGTGTCGGGGCCATGATGGCCGCCTCGCCAAGACGGGAGGGTGCGCCGGGACGCATGACGACCGCACCTTCGGGCAGGCAGAGGGCCGCATCTTCGACAAACACGCTATCGGGGAAGTCTTCCAGCGCGTCGAGCAGCTCGACATGCGCACCTGTTGAGCGCAGTGCGGCGACATAGTCGGCATGATGTGCCTCAAAGAGTGCAAGGTCGGGCGTGCCTGTATCGACGGCGCGCAGGCCCTGAACAATACTTTGTGACGGTTTGCGCGAGATGGCGTGTGTGAAGCTGTATGAGCGAGACATTGGGAGCCTTTAACTGCGGGTTTGTTTGGGGATGCGGTTTTCCAGATAGCGGAAACCGAGCACAAGAATACCTGTGAGGCACAGATATATCGCGGCCACGAAGAGGAGTGGCTCATAAATTTTGTAGGTTTCCTGCCGCACGATAGAGCCGATGCCGTAGACCTCGAACACCGTGATGGTGGCGGCGAGTGGCGTGGCCTTGAGTGTCAGGATGAACTCGCCTGTGAGCGTTGGGAATGTATTTTGCAAAGCACGCGGCAGCCAAACGCGGCGCAGCACCTGAAAGGGCGTCATGCCAACAGCGCGGGCGGCTTCAAGCTCGCCCTTGGGCACACCACGGAACGCGCCGCGCATGATCTCGCCTTCATAGCCTGCCACCGAGAGCGAGAAGGCCAGAACAGCATAGGGGAAGGCATCGCGCAAGACAGGCCAGAGAAAGCTTTCGCGGATGCCGGGTATCGAGGGGAAGAGAGAGCCGACACCGTAGTAGATCAGCCAGAGCTGGATCAGCAGAGGCGTGCCGCGAATGACCGTTGTGAAGCCGCGCGCGAGCCATGCCAGCGGGCGTGGGCCTGTGACCTGAACAAGGCCAATAGGAATCGCGAGCGACATGCCAATGAGGATTGACCAGAACAGAAGCTGGAGCGTGAGCCAGAGGCCTTCGGCAAAGCGGGGCAGATATTCGGGGAGCCAGGACCAATCCATGCGCTTAACTCTGGCTTGGCTGGCCGCGGCGGAAGTGCCGCTCGACCAGAGCAAAGACGCCTGTAGAGGCGAGGGACAGGGCAAGGTAGAGCACGGCTGCCGCCACGTAGAACATAAAGTACGCTTTGGTTGCCCCGGCGGCTTGCTTGGTTTCCAGTGCCAGCTCGGAGAAGCCGACGACGGCCAGAAGCGCAGTTTCTTTGGTGGCAATCAGCCAGAGGTTTGCGAGGCCCGGCAGCGCGAAAGGGATCATCGCTGGAAGGATGATGCGCCAATGCGCCTTGAACGCGCTCATACCGATGGCGCGCGCGGCTTCGATCTGCCCGAAAGGCACAGCCTGAAACGCGCCGCGCAGAACTTCGGTAGAGTAAGCACCTTGCACAAAGCCGATGACATAGATGCCAGCCCAGAGGCCCGAGATATCCATGCGCTCAAACCCCATCGAGGTGAGCGCCATATTGAGCAGGTCGGTGCCGAGGTAATACAGCAGCAAGATCAGCACAAGCTCGGGCACGGCGCGGATGACTGTGGTGTAAACCGTGAGCGCACCGCGCAAGACGGGGCCACCGTATATTTTGCCAAAGGCGCCAAAGAGGCCGAGGGCAAGGCCGAGCGCATAGGCTCCAGCCGCAATCTGGAATGTGCTCCAGAGCCCGCGCAGCAGGTTACCGCCCCAGCCGGGGGGCGAAAGTGCGAGGAGTTCGAGCGCGTTTTCCATGAGATCCGATCAGAAGACTGCGCGCGCCAAAAAGCTCTGGCGCGCGCGATAGGGGCGTTTAGCCGCCGTAGATATCAAAGTCGAAGAATTTCTTGCCGATGGCATCATATGTGCCGTCTTCGCGGATCTGTTTGATCGCTGCGTTGAACTTGGCGGCAAGCTCTGTGTCGTCTTTGCGCATACCAACGCCAACACCCGGGCCAAAGACGGCTTCGTCTGTCAGCTCGGCTTTGACTTCCATGTCGGGTGTGGCTGCGAGGTAGTCAGCGAAGGCGATCGAGTCACCGACGACGGCATCAACGCGGCCAGCTGTCAGGTCTTGGTTGTGCTCATCAAAGGTGCTGTAGGTTTTGATATCGGCACCACCAAAATGCTTCTCGGCATAGTTCTGGTGAATGGTCGAGACCTGCACACCGATGATTTTGCCATCTGTGCTGTCTGCGCTCATGTCTGATGTCTTGGGCGCCACCAGAACGGCGGGTGTGTTGTAGTATTTGTCTGAGAAGTTGATCGTTTTCAGACGCTCTTCCGTGATCGACATCGAGGCGACGATCGCATCGATCTTGCCTGCGAGCAGGGCGGGGATGATGCCGTCCCATGCCACGTCAACAACTGTGCACTCTTCTTCCATGGCGGCGCAGAGGGCGTTCTTGAGATCAACTTCAAAGCCTTCCCATTCGCCAGCTGCGTTTTTGGCTGTGAAGGGGGGGTAGGCTTCGGCTGCGAAGCCGATTTTGATGTCGGCTGTGGCCGCTGTCGCTGTAAGCGCCAGTGCGGCGGCTGATCCGAGGATTGATGTAAGTTTCATTTTTATCTCCCGTTTTCTGTTGGTTAGTATGTTGTTTGAATGAACGAGGCAAAGCGCTCACTCGTTGGGTTCGTGAAGATGTCTTCTGGCGCGCCGCGTTCTTCGACGCGGCCTTCGTGCAGATAAACAACTTCTGACGACACATCGCGCGCAAATCTCATTTCATGCGTCACGAGGATCATGGTGCGGCCTTCTTCGGCAAGGCCGCGAATAACTTTGAGCACTTCGCCCACCAACTCTGGATCAAGCGCCGAGGTCGGCTCGTCAAAGAGCATGACTTTCGGCTCCATCGCCACAGCGCGGGCGATGGCGGCGCGCTGTTGCTGGCCACCTGAGAGGAACGCGGGATATTGCTCGCGTTTGTCATAGAGACCAACGCGCTCGAGAATGGCCTCAGCGCGCTCTCGGGCTTCGGCTTTGGGCACGCCCAGCACCTGGACCTGGCCTTCCATCACGTTTTGCAGAACGGTCATGTGCTGCCAGAGGTTAAAGCTTTGAAACACCATGCCAAGCTGGGAGCGCAGGCGCGCAACCTGCTTCTTGTCGGACGGCACACGGGCCGCACCGTTGCCTTTGAACTTCACTTCCTCACCAGACAGGCGGATCAGGCCGGATGTGGGCAGCTCCAACAGGTTGATACAGCGCAGAAATGTGCTTTTGCCCGAGCCAGACGAGCCGACAATAGACACAACATCGCCTTCACGGGCGGTCATAGAGACACCTTTGAGGACTTCTAGGTCCCCAAATGATTTGTGCAGATCGTCAACTTCAAGTGTGGCAGCCGTGCTGTTTGCAGATGTTTTATCGGTCATGCGCTTATTATTTTTCTCCCCATGCGAACAGAGAATCTAATGTTCGCAACGCGCTGAGCTTAGTTTCTTAACCCCGATTGGCAATCGTTTTCTCTGCGTCAGAGGCTTGACCCTTGGGAAACGCACAAAAAACAGGCAGCGCAAAAGGGGCCTGAAGCCACCAGAAAATCAGGGTCTCAGCCGGGTGCACTGTTGGGCCGCGCGGCCGCTGTGCCTTTTATTTCAACAGAGTGTTTACCATGTGCAGGGCTGACGCAGGAGGCCGACTGTGGTTTCACAGGGAGGGGATACGGCGGGCACTGTTTTGAAGCCACGCCGATGAAGGGGGCCAGAATGGTTGAGACAAACGGACAGCGACACGCTGTGGCAACAGGCGCTTTGGCGGCAGAGCGGCTTGCGCCGCGCGCTGCGCGTGTTGCAGGACTTTTTGGCACAGCAGAAGCGGCACGCGCACAGCTTAGGGCTGCCGCGCATGTCCGCCAGTTTGAGCGCGTTCTGGTTTTCTCGCACGATACCCAGGGCGCCGCGCGCTGCGCGGTGGAGCTAGGGGCGGCGCTCGGTCTTGACGGGGAGGTCATGACCGACGCTGCAGCTCTGTTCGGCGCGTGCGATTTTGTTGTTGGGGATGGCGCTGCGCTGCGGCCTGACTGGCTTCATGCGGGGCTGCATGTGACCCTGCTGAACAGCGCAGAGGGGATTAACGCCGATGTCCTCGCCACTGCGGATGTGGTGGCCGCTGAAAGCGCCAGTGAGGAGACGCTTGCTCTGGAGGATGTGATTGGCGGCGCGGTAGAAGGGCGGCGGTCTGAGGCGGATATTACCATTTGCGCGCTTTCGGCGGCCGCGCCGATGGCGGTTTCGCCCGATGTGGCGCAGATGATGAAGGACATGAGCGCGAAAATCGCGGGCTAGGTCAGTTTGTTCTGGAAACCCATGCCGCATTTTGGCAGGTATGAAGGTGCATTAACCCAACCATCTGCACGCTGAGCTCCGGCATAAAGGTGAGATGCCTAACCATAGGAGCAATTCGCATGCTTAAAAACGACCAACTGGAACAGTGGGATCGTGACAACTTTTTCCACTCATCAACGCATCTTGCCGACTTCGCGCGTGGAGATTTGCCACAGCGCGTGGTGACGGGCGGGCAGGGCTGCCACATTGAAGACCGCGACGGCAACCGCTTGCTTGACGCATTTGCAGGGCTTTATTGTGTGAACGTCGGCTATGGCCGTCAGGAGATCGCCGAAGCGATTGGCGCGCAGGCCAAAGAGCTGGCCTACTACCACTCCTATGTAGGGCACGGCACCGAAGCCAGCATCACGCTGGCCAAGATGATCATGGATCGTGCGCCTGCACATATGAGCAAGGTCTACTTTGGCCTCGGCGGCTCGGACGCCAACGAAACCAACGTGAAGCTGATCTGGTATTACAACAATATCTTGGGCCGCCCCGAGAAGAAAAAGATCATCAGCCGCTGGCGCGGCTACCATGGCTCGGGGCTTGTGACAGGCTCGCTGACGGGGCTTGAGCTGTTTCACAAGAAGTTTGATTTGCCGCTGGCGCAGGTGGTGCACACCGAAGCGCCCTATTACTTCCGCCGTGAGAACCTTGAGCAATCAGAGGCGCAGTTTGTGGCCCATTGTGTGGCCGAGCTTGAGGCGCTGATCGAGCGGGAAGGCGCTGACACGATTGCCGCCTTCATCGGGGAGCCTATTTTGGGCACAGGCGGAATTGTCCCGCCGCCAGAAGGCTACTGGGCGGCCATTCAGGAGGTGCTTGAGCGCCATGATATTATGCTGGTGGCCGATGAGGTTGTGACGGGCTTTGGCCGCCTCGGCACAATGTTCGGCTCCGAGCACTACGGCATGAAACCTGATCTCATCACCATCGCCAAGGGCCTGACTTCGGCCTATGCGCCGCTTTCGGGCTCTATTGTGAGCGAGAAAATGTGGAAAGTGCTTGAGCAAGGCACCGACGAAAACGGCCCCATCGGTCACGGCTGGACTTACTCTGCCCACCCCATCGGTGCGGCGGCAGGTGTGGCCAACCTCAAGCTGATTGATGAGCTAAACCTCATTCAGAACGCGGGCGAAACGGGCGCCTACCTCAACGCGGCGATGGCCGATGCACTGGGCGCACACGCCCATGTTGGCGAGATCCGCGGCGAAGGCATGCTGTGTGCTGTCGAGTTTGTGAAAGCGCGCGAGGGGCGTGTCTTCTTTGATGCGTCAGAGAAGATCGGCCCGCAGATCGCGGGTGCTTTGCTCGCCGAAGGCGTGATTGCCCGCGCGATGCCGCAGGGGGATATCCTTGGCTTTGCGCCGCCCTTCTGCCTGACACAGGCCGAGGCCGACGAGGTCGTCGGCAAGACGGCCAAAGCGGTGAAATCTGTTCTGGGCTAAGACGTTAGGCTCTGACATTATGGCCCCGATGTTTGAAAAAGCATCGGGGCTTTTTCATGAAAGGCAAAGGCTATGCTCTGGTTTGGCAGATCGGTTTTGGCGCTGTGGTTTGCGGTGATGCTTGGCAATGCGGCCTTGGCAGACCGTGTCAGCATTTTTGCGGCGGCAAGCCTGAAGACGGCGCTGGACGAGATTGCGCCTCTGATCGAAGCCGAGACGGGGCATGAGCTCAGGCTTGTTTATGCGGGCTCTTCCACATTGGCGCGCCAGATTGAGCAGGGTGCGCCTGCGGATCTGTTTATTTCGGCCAATGTCGCATGGATGGATCATCTTCAAATCAATGGCAAAGTCGATGCCTCAAACCGCGTTGACCTTTTGTCAAACGAGTTGGTGCTGATTTCGCGCCTGCCGGCCCCTGATCTGCGCCTTGGTGACGCAAGCAGCTTTGGCCCCGGGCGGATCGCCATGGGGCTGGTCTCGGCGGTGCCTGCCGGTATCTACGGGCGTGAAGCGCTCGAAACGCTGGGGCTTTGGGGCGCGTTACAGTCGCAGGTTGTGCAGACTGATAATGTGCGCGCGGCGCTGGCGCTTGTGGCGCGGGGCGAGGCGCGCTTTGGTCTTGTCTACGCCAGTGATGCTGTGGCCGAACCCAAGGTGCAGGTTGTGCTGCAGCTTCCAAGTGATACGCACAGCCCGATCATCTACCCCGTCGGGCGGCTTTCGCCCTCTGAGGCGGCGGCAGATGTCTTGGCGTCCTTGCAGGGCGCTGCTGCGCAACGTGTTTTTGAGGCGCAGGGGTTTGGCCTCCTTGGCGTGAGGCCTGCCCAGTGAGCTGGCTTGGCCCCGAAGAGTGGCAGGCCGTCGCGCTCTCGCTCAAGGTGGCACTTTGGGCCACGGTGCTCAGCTTGCCCCCTGCGATCGCTGTTGCCTATGCGTTGGCGCGCGGGCGCTTCTGGGGCCACGGTCTGCTCAACGGGCTTGTGCATTTGCCGTTGGTTTTGCCGCCTGTTGTGACGGGCTATCTCTTGCTGTTGTTCTTTGGCTCGCAAGGCTTGGGCGGGCGCGTGCTTGAGGCTGTGGGTCTTCCGCTGGCCTTCCGCTGGAGCGGGGCCGTCTTGGCCGCAGCGATTATGGCGTTTCCGCTCGTTGTCCGCGCGATCCGCCTGTCTATCGAAGCGGTCGACCCCCGCCTTGAGGCTGCGGCTGCCACGCTTGGCGCGTCGCCTCTCAGAGTGTTTGCAACCGTGACATTGCCCATGGCGATGCCCGGTGTTTTGGCGGGGTCTGTGCTTGGTTTTGCCAAGGCCATGGGTGAGTTTGGTGCAACCATCACCTTTGTCTCCAATATCCCCGGTGAAACGCAGACATTGCCCTCGGCTGTTTACAGCTTCTTGCAAGTGCCAGGGGGCGAGAGCGCAGCAGCGCGGCTGGTTATTGTTGCCATCGTCGTTGCGATGGCGGCGCTTCTGCTGTCTGAAGTCCTGGCGCGGCGTATGGCGCGTAAGGTGGCAGGCGCATGAGCTTGAAAGTGGATATCGGCAAAGCCTTACATGGCTTTACGCTCAACGCGCGGTTTGAAGCGCCCGCGGGGATCACTGTTTTGTTCGGGCCTTCTGGGTCGGGCAAGACAACTCTGATCAACGCTGTTGCGGGGTTGATCACCCCGGATCGTGGTCACATCGGGCTGGGGGGGCGCGTGCTCTATGATGCGAAATCAGGTGAGAACCTGCCGGCTCACAAACGCGGTGTCGGCTATGTGTTTCAGGATGCACGGCTGTTTCCGCATTTGAGCGTGGAGGCCAACCTCAACTATGGGCGCAAGCTCGCGCCAACACCGCCTTCGGATGCAGAGTTTGACCGTATCGTGACGCTTCTGGGCATTGGCGCGCTTCTGGCGCGCCGTCCTGCGAAGCTGTCGGGGGGAGAGGCGCAGCGCGTGGCGCTGGGGCGTGCGCTGTTGAGCGGGCCAAAAATGCTTTTGGCAGATGAGCCGCTGGCGGCGCTGGATGGCGCGCGCAAGAGCGAGCTTTTGCCTTATTTCGAGCGGCTGCGGGACGAGCGCGCACTGCCTATTCTCTATGTGACCCATTCGGTCAGCGAGCTTGGGCGGCTGGCGGACCACGTTGTGACACTGGAGACGGGGCAAGCCTCGTCCCTGTGTCGCCCCGAAGATGTCTTGGCTGATCCAAAGCTAGTGCAAGGCGGTGTGCGCGCTGTGGGCGCGATGATCGAGGCCGTTGTGGTGGCACACCATGCCGACGGGCTCAGCGAACTGGTGGCGGGGGGTGTGCCGCTGTTTTTGCCCAAAGTGCCCCAAGAGATTGGGGCGCGGTTGCGGGTGCGGATTGCCGCGAGCGATGTCATTTTGGCACGTAGGAAGCCGGAAGGGCTTTCGGCGCTGAATATTTTGCAGGCAACTGTCACGGGGCTGCGCAGCGGAGACGGGCCCGGCGCTCTTGTGGCGCTGCACACGGCGGCTGGCAAGATACAGGCGCGCATCACCCGCCGCTCTGCCAAGGCGCTGGGCCTTGATGTGGGCGTTGCGGCCTATGCGATTGTCAAAACAGTTTCGATTGCACAGGAAGATGTGGGCGGGTGAGCCTCAGCCAACGGGCTTGTTGTATTTGATGAACGGTGTCAGCTCTGCCACGCGGTCATAGAGCTTGCGCGCCGTTGCGTTGAACTCCTGTGTCATCCAGTAGACGCCTGTTGCGCCGGCCTGTGTTGCCTCGGCATGAACCGCCTCGATCAGTGCGCGCCCCGCGCCAGTGCCGCGCACCTCGGGGTCAACATAGAGATCTTGCAGGTAGCAGGTGTTTTCGACCGACCACATGTGGCGGTGAAACAGATAATGCGTAAAGCCTATGGCTTGCCCGTCTTTGAGGGCAATCAGGCCTTTGAATTCGGTCTCTGAGCCCGAGAGCAGCCGCGCAAACGAGCTGTCATAGACCTCTTGGGGACGCGAGGTTTCGTAAAAGGTCAGATAGGCGGTGAACAGGCGCTGCCATTCGGGGCGATCAGCCTCTAGGATGGGGCGTAGGGTCAGCTCGGTCATGGGACTTCCTTTTCAAAGGCCAAGCGCGCGGCGCATTTGGCTCAAGGCGGTCTTCGCCGCAGGGTGCGCGCTGCCTTTGGCAAGGCTTTGGGCGGCAAGATCATCCGCCGTGGCAAGCAGCAAGTGCGGATTGCGCGCCTCGAAGGCCTCTGTGAGAGCTGGCTCGGCCATGAGCGCAGCATCAGCGGGCGCATCAGGCAGCTCGAGCATAGCAAGGCTATCGGCCTCGGCGCGCGCGAGCGCTGCGCGGGTGGGCTCGTCGCAGGCCAGTTCAAGCGGTGTGCCTGGTGCGTGGGCCAGAAAGAGGCGGCGCAAGAGCGGTGCGCCGTAAAAGGCCAGAAGCGCCTCAAGCGAGGGCAGGCCATTGTCAAACGGTGCGCGCGGTGACGGCTCTTCGCCCGTTGCAGGGCGCACAGGGTCGATCAGGCAGACTGACAGCTTGGCTTTGCCTGCGCTCATCAGGTCGATGCCTGCCACAAGGCCCGGGGCATAGCTGGAATGATCCTTGCGGAAGACATCAATCAGCATGTCAAAACCGCGCTCTAGCTTGTCGGAGTGGTAGGCCAGATCACCGGCATAATAGGTGAAGCGCCCGTCTGCATCTGTAAGGGGCCGTGGGCGCAGATCGCCGCGCGGAACGGTATCAAGCATCAGCCGCTCGGTCTGCGTTTCTGGCGCCGGGCTGACGAGGTTGCCCGATCTGTCCATCAGCGCATCTTTGGCCGCAAAGTCGTCTAAAAGCCGTGTGAGCGCCCCGCCTGTTTCAAGGCCGCTTTCATGGGTGAACACATCAAAGCGCACATCGAGGTCTGCCAGCCCCTCGCGGATGCTGGCCATGGCCGCGTCAACGGCTGCGCGGCGTACGGGCGCGAGCCAGTCGGCCTCGGGCGCGGTGAACAGATGTTCGGGCAAGCCTTTGCGCACGGCAGCCGCCAGCGCCGTTATTTCGTCGGTGTCAAACTCTGCAGGCGCAACGCAGCGTGCATAAACCCCGCGCGCCAGAGCATCAGCCTGTGGGCCCGCATCGTTGACGTAGTACTCACGGGTCACCTCATGGCCGAGCGCATCAGCCATGCGCGCGAGCACATCGCCGATGATGGCTGCATAAGCATCTTCGCCCCGAAGGGGGCGGGACGGGTAGGCCGAGACGAACTCGACATTGATGCGCTGTGGCTTTGAGGTGGTCATAAGAATTTGATAACAGTTAAATCAGCCCGATGGGAAGCCTTGCCAGCATGAATTGGCCCTTTTCCTCAGCGCACAAGCTCGGTATGCAAAGCCCGACTTTGACACTCCCTGCCAAGAAGGCCCGCGCCCCATGCAAAAGACCCTGATTGAGACCCTTCAACAGATGGTAAACGCCGCATTTGAACGCGCGGGGTATGACACCAAGTTTGCCGCGGTGCGTGTTTCCGACCGCCCAGATCTGGCAGATTTCCAGTGCAACGGCCTTATGGGCGTGGCCAAGAGCCAAAAGATGAACCCGATGGAGGCAGGCGCGGCAGTTATGGAGGCGCTTGACCTTGGTGAGCTCTTTGAAGCCGACTTTGTGAAGCCCGGCTTTTTGAACTTCAAGGCGACAGATGCCGCGTTGCGCGGGCTTGTTGCGGCCTCGGTGGCTGATCCGCGCGCTTTGGCAGCAACCGAAACACCTGCGAAAATCATGGTTGATTATGGTGGCCCCAACCTGGCCAAGGAAATGCACGTGGGGCATTTGCGCTCTGCCATCGTAGGGCACGGGCTGATCAACCTCTTGGAGTTTGCGGGCCATGACGTTGTGAGCGATGTGCATCTGGGAGACTGGGGCTTGCAGCTGGGCCAGCTCATCACCCAAATTCAGGAGGTGCGCCCTGATCTCTTTGACGAGACAGTGACCACACCGATTACGATGCTTGATTTGCAAGAGTGGTATCCTGCTGCGTCTGCAAAGTCGAAAGCCGATGAAGCTTTCCGCGAGCAGGCCCGCGAGGCGACCTCGGCGCTGCAAGCCGGAGATGAGCGCTACATGCGGCTTTGGCAGCGCATTGTCGATGTGAGCATCGCCAGCCTGCGCCGTGACTACAACCGCTTGGGCTGTGAGTTTACCTACTTCTATGGCGAAAGCCGCTACCAAGATATGCTCGGCCCGCTTGTCTCAAGCTTGGAAGACAGTGGCACAGCGGTGCTGGATGACGGCGCGATTGTTGTGCATCTGGGAGAGGACAACAAGCTGCCCCCGCTCATGCTGCGCAACTCCAACGGTGGCTATGGCTACGGTGCGACCGACCTTGCCACGATTGTTGACCGCCTGAACCACGATAAGCCTGACTACATTCTCTATGTCGTTGATGCGCGCCAGAAAATGCACTTCCAGCAAGTGTTCCTTGGCATGGAAAAGACGGGGCTGCTGGGCACGACAAAGCTTGAGCACACGGCCTTTGGCACGGTCAACGGCACTGATGGCAAGCCTTTCAAGACCCGCGAAGGCGGTGTCATGCGCTTGCACGATCTTATGGAAGAGATGAACGCCGCAGCCCGCGCCCGCCTTGAGGCGATGGGCAAACTCGAGGGCGACGCGCTTGAAAAAACAGCCGAGCAGATCGCTATTGCGGCGATTAAGTTTGGCGAGCTGTCCCACGACCGCGAGAGCAATTATATCTTTGATATGGAGCAGTTCCTGCAGTTTGAAGGCAAGACGGGCCCTTATATCCAGTACACCTGTGTGCGCATTGCATCACTGATGGAGAATGCCCGCGCCGCAGGGCTGACGCCGGCTGCGTTTGACACAGTGTCTGACGGCGCACGCGCGCTTGTGCTGACGCTTGATGAATTCCCGGCCAAGCTCGCCCGTGCTGTCGAAACCCGCAAGCCGAGCAACATGGCGATGCATGTCTACAAGCTCGCCAACGCAACCAACTCCTTCTACCAGTCAAACCGTGTTTTGGCTGAGGGCGTTGACCCTGCCGTTGCGGCCTCTCATCTTGGCTTGCTGACGGCAGCCAAGGCGCAGCTCGAGCTTGGCCTTGGCCTCTTGGGGATCGAGGTTCCTGCAAAGATGTAAGGTATGGCAGGCTGCCCCTGCAGCCTGTTGCCAAGACAATCAGCTCGTAAAAAAGCCCCCAGCGGATGCATCCACTGGGCGCGTGGTGTGTCCCAAAATAAACCCCGCCGTTTGAACACACAGAAATGCCGCGCTCACCATGAAAGCGAGCGCGGCATTTGATCTGTTGGTCTCACGCACTTAACGGTGAGGCCGACACGGCGGTAATCAGTGCCATTGCGTCAAGCTAGACTGCTCTATCTTGACCGCCTTTGGCTTAACCGTCGCGGAGCGCCTTCTTGCGCGCCAGTTTACGCTGGCGGCTGATCGACTCTTTTTTCTCG
Source organism: Lentibacter sp. (assembly GCF_965658795.1). Taxonomy (NCBI): domain Bacteria; kingdom Pseudomonadati; phylum Pseudomonadota; class Alphaproteobacteria; order Rhodobacterales; family Roseobacteraceae; genus Lentibacter; species Lentibacter sp. The sequence goes on from NZ_CBFHTG010000001.1 coordinate 15,823, forward strand.
CGTGCTTTGCGCACGGAGGGCTTTTCGAAATGTTCTTTCAGCCGCATTTCACGGAAAACGCCTTCGCGCTGTAGTTTCTTCTTCAGCGCACGAAGCGCCTGATCAACATTGTTGTCGCGAACACTTACTTCCATTTCAGCTCTTCTATCTTGCTAGTAAAATTTGGGTGCATATTGTCTCCAGCCACAGTAATTTCAAGCGAAATCTTTGAATCTGGGCGTATTGGTCCATAAATCGCCACTCAGGGCGGCGAAACCACACCATATGGCCGTATATCTCTCGCCTTCGCCTCGGGGCAGGCAACTATGTCGGCAGCATAAGCGCATATAGCCATGACTTTGGCGCTATGACGCTGCGCAACTAAGTTTATTTGCCCCGCCCACGCCGTTGGGAAGAATCGGTCACACCATTTATAGTGTTGCTCGATGAGCCATCTTGCCACAACGCAAACTGTGGCTGCTTAAAACAGAACTGACGGAAGCCAAGTGGCAAGCGTTGGCACAAACCAGATAAACACGACGCCTATGGCTTGTATGCCAATAAACGGAATAACGCCTGCATAGATATGGCGGGTTGTGATCTCTTTGGGCGCTGCGCCTCTCAGGTAGAACAGTGAAAAGCCGAAGGGCGGGGTCAGAAAACTTGTTTGCAAGTTGATAGCAATAAGGATGCCCAGCCAGATGGGGTCATGGCCCAGAAGGATCAGGGTTGGGGTGACAAGGGGTAGGACGATGACCGATATCTCCACGAAATCAAGGAAGAACCCCAAGAAGAAGATGAAGACCATGCAGAAGACAAGCGCGCCGGTTGCGCCACCTGGCATACTGCTCAGGATGCTGGCCACGCGTTCTTCACCACCCAAGCCGATGAACACGAGGCTGAAGACTCCTGCGGCGAGTATGGTGGCAAAGATCATCGAGGTCATTGTGAGGGTCGATTCAAGGGCTCCGTGGACAACTTTTTGGTTGAGTGCCGGCTTAAGCGCGGCGAGCACAGCCATCATGCCGCAGATTGCAAGGCCTGCGTAGACAAGGCCCAAGGCGAAATCGGCATTGCTAAGATCATTGCGCTGGAAGCGAACAGGAAAGGCTCCAGCGAGAACGCCTAACGCGATGAAAGCAGCAGCGCCTGTCAGGATCAGTTTGGGGCTTGCCCCCATCTTGTGACCCGTCATCAGGAGCGCGCCGATGGCACCGACGGACGCGGCCTCAGTCGGCGTTGCAATCCCGCCAAGAATTGCACCCAAGACAGCAAAGATGAGGAGAATTGGGGGAACAACGGCGCGGAGTATTTCAGCACGGTCAGGTTTGGCCAGGTCGGCAGGCGCTGGTGGCATGTCTTGTGGGCGGATCCAGCCACGCAGCAAGACATAAACGAGATAGAGGGTAACGAGCAGAAGCCCCGGAATCACGGCTGCTGCAAAAAACTGGCCGACTGACAGGGCTTCAACCGAGAACTTCCCTTGTTCATACTGTGCTTGCTGAAACGAATTAGACATTACATCCGCGAGGATGATCAAAAGTGTAGAGGGCGGAATGATTTGCCCCAGTGTGCCTGCCGTACAGACGATGCCAGAGGCCACACGCGGGTCATAGCCTGCCCGTAGCATGGCGGGTAGGGCGATCATGCCCATGGCGACAACGGTCGCACCGACAATGCCTGTTGAGGCGGCCAAAAGCGCTCCCACCAAAATGACCGAAATGCCGAGGCCACCATGCAGCTGGCCAAAGAGGCGCCCCATGGTGTCGAGCAGATCCTCGGCTATGCGGCTCTTTTCCAGTACCGCTCCCATGAGAACAAACAGCGGAATCGCAATGAGGACATTGTTGGACAACAACCCAAAGACACGCTGGCCCATCGCGCCAAGAAGGGTGATGTCCATATGGCCCGTGTACCAGCCGATAAATGCAAAGATTATACCGACACCCGCGATAGAAAATGACACGGGAAATCCAAGAAGGATCGCCCCCATAAGGGCTGCGAACATGATTAGGTCGAGATATTCCATCATGGAGTTGGCCTTTGCAGCATGAGACGGATCAGGAGGGAAACGGATTGCAACATCACGAGGACGCAAAACGCTGGAATGAGCGATTTCATGAGAAATACGGCTTCAATACCGCCGACAGACAGCGGGCCTTCCAGTATCTTCCATGAGTTGCGCACAGAGGGCCAAGACCAGTAGAGCAAAGTGCCCATGGAGGGCAGTAGCAGGAAGAGGTGCCCGAAAATATCGATACGCCTTTTGGTCTCTGGGCGTGCCTTGCTATAGAAAACATCCACGCGGACATGCTTGTCGACAAGTAAGGTGTAGCTGGCTCCGAGCATAAAAAGCGCCGCATGCATGTAAAGCACGCTCTCTTGTGCTGCGATCGAGTTCACGCCAAAGGCATAGCGGCCAAGAACAATGGTGAATTGCACAAGAACCATGAAAAGAGCGAGCCATCGAACAAAAGTGGCAACACCTGTGTTCAGTGCATCGATCGCGTTTGCCAGTTTTTCCATCATGCGCTCCCAAAGTGGCGATTGTGCCTGCGCGCAATTTCATATGCGCGCAGGCGGGTCGGTTTAGTAACCCATGACCGCTGCGCGCGCGTTCATTTGGCCGTTGTCAGCATAAACCATGTAGCTGCCAACGGAGTCACGGTATGCTACGAAGCTCTCCGCAATGCGCTTGACTAGCTCGTCATCATCTTGACGCAGCTCGTCGATCACTTCAGCGGCGGCTTTGCCCATTGCAGTGATGACATCTTCAGGGAACATTTTGACCTGCACACCCTCATCAGCAACCAGCTTTTGCAGCGCAGCTGCGTGTTTGGTCGTATATTCCGTCCAAACCGGGTTGTAGAGGCTTTCGCACGCAAGGCTGACAACCTGCTTGAGGTCATCGGGCAGCTCCTCAAAGGCAGCAGAGTTCACACCGCATTCTTCGGCAGAAGATGGCTCGCCGACACCTGGCCAATAGTAGTTTTTGGCCACTTGATGATAGCCAAGCGCACTGTCTGTCCAAGGGCCGATAAACTCGCCTGCGTCGAGCGCACCTGTTTGCAGAGCCTGAAACATGGCAGGCCCAGACATCGCTTCTGCGGCCATTCCGAGCTTTGCAGCCATTTCCGACGCAAGGCCCGTTGTGCGGAATTTAAGTCCCTTGAGGTCTTCAGCCGAGTTGATGTCGTTGCGGAACCAACCGCCCCACTGTGGGCCCGAATTACCGCAGAGGAAGGGTTTGATGCCGAAACGGCCATACATTTCGTCATAAAGGGCTTGGCCGCCACCGTGGTACATCCAACCAAACTGCTCATCGGCACGCAGGCCAAACGGCTGCGAGCCAAACAGAAGAATGCCCTTGGATTTTGAACCCCAATAGGCTGGAACCGCGTGATAAAGCTCGGCAGTGCCTTCACTCACTGCATCAAAGACACCGCGACCAGGCACGAGCTCACCAGCAGGGAAGAGCCGGACTTCAATGCGTCCGCCAGACAATGTGGTGATACGATCAGCGAGTGTTTGTGCTGCAACACCCGGTCCAGGTAGGTTTTTCGGCCATGCCGTAACCATCTTCCATTGGCGCTTATCTTGAGCAATTGCAGGGGCCGCCAGAGTTGCGGCGGCGGCGCCTACACCGGCTGTTGTGAGAAATTTACGTCTGTCCATTTGTTGTTCTCCCTATGGATCATTTTGGTCTTTGTCGTTTCTTGTTCTTCTGCTGTTTGGAGCCCTTCCGGGCCATAGCATCACATTCTGGTAGAAGCGGCAGTGGGGATTGGCTTGAGGGTCTCACCATCTTGAAGTCCAATGAAGCGGCGCTCTGGCTGGCGCAGCCGTTTTGCGACTTGAAGTGGTTTAGTCCGGTTCGGATCAACTCCTTGGCTAAGCGCAATTGCGGCTTCGTTCGGTCGATGGAGGCCGAGCTTCTGCCCCTTTCTCATCAAATAAAGACGATGTTCACAGCAAGCACTCAGCTAAGAGCGCTCATTAAATTAATATGTGTGCACTTATTTAAGTCAAGAAATTACTCACACTAAAAGTATTTATTTAAAGCAGCGGGTTAGTCTTTTTCGGCGTCTGATAGCCGTCTGCACAAACTTTAACCTTCAGAGAATCGCATCTTTAGCAGGGGTTTCTGGTGTGGCTGTGGGGGTTCACATAGCTCATGGCTACAACGAGTTAGCTCGGGGCTTTTGGCCTAGAAAACGTATAAAAGTGAGGTGAGCTTCATATCACGGCGCAAGCATCGAAATGCAGGCCAAACCAATATGACAGCACAGCAAAAGCTGGCGCTATAGGCATGTAAGCGTCTGTTTCATTTGATATAATGGTGCCCGGGGGCGGAATCGAACCACCGACACGAGGATTTTCAATCCACTGCTCTACCCCTGAGCTACCCGGGCACGGAATGAACGCTAAGCGTTCTGGGTAGCGGCGTTCTAGGCGAGGGGAGGGGCGGTGTCCAGAGGCTTTTTGCAAATAATCAGTGAGGCTTTTGCGCGTGGTTTTCCAGCTCCTCCAGAAGCTGGTCTGCATCCTCGGGATCATTGGAGGGAATCGCGTATCCCCCGCCCAACCACTTGGCCAGATCGACATCCGCGCAGCGGCGTGAGCAGAAGGGTTTGTAGCGCGCGTCGGTCTTATCGGCACAAATCGGGCAGCTCATGCATCCAGCCTCGTCAGCAGCTCCGTAAGCGGGAGGCGTGCACGTTTGCGTTGCAATTCATAGTGCCCCAAAGGTGTGAAGCCTGCAAGCACCGTGTCGATGCCATCAGCCTTCAGGGCGCTTTTCAACGCAGCCTCAAAGCCGCGACGGTCTTTCTTTGGCATGGGAGCAAGGTCGATGGTAATTTGTCCGCCCAGTCCGCGCAGGCGCAGTTGGCGTGGCAAGTCTTTGGCGCAGGCAAAGTTGGCCCGCGTTCCGGCTGCAAAGGATCCGTCTGCGCCTGTGTTCACGTCAACAGCGGTGAGGGCGCGTGTCGGTTCAATGTAGAGCGAGGCACCGCCCGCAAGGCGCACGTAGGCGTTCTTGAGCGCGTCAATCGCCTCTAACACACCGTGGCTGTCAAAGCTGCCGGCTTCCGTCACCACATCTGCGGGTTCAACCCAGTCGCGCCACGCGAGGACATGTGGGCCGTCGCCTTCGGTGAGGGTCTCGGGGGTGTTGCCCGTTTCGCCCACAACCGTTTGCGCCAAATCAACCATCGCCCGCAGATCCTCGGCGATATCCTCATCTGCTGCGTCTTCACAGGAGGAGCGCAGGATAAGGCCCATGTCCAGTCCCTGCATTTCGTCTTTGGCAATCATCATCAGCGTGTCGCGGCGGTCGTCGTCGCGGATCTGGCGCGAGATGTTCAGGCCAGGCGCGTCGGGGGTGACAATCGCGTAGCGAGATTTGAACAGCAGTTTGCCCGTTACGGGCAGGGCTTTGCCTTCTTCGGCGTAGCCCGTCAGCTGCACGGTCATCATGTCGCCCGGCGCAATGCCCTTAACTTGCTTCAAAAAAGCGTTGCCATCGGGTGTTTCCAGAAACATGCCGCCCTGGCCCTTAACAGGCTTCATCGCACGGGCGCGATAAATGGTTCCGGGGCGGGGTGCATCCGCGTCGATAAGCAGGTCGTGGAGCTGCCCGTCGACCATAAGGGCGGCGGCTTCGCGCGTGCCCAGGTGGTCCAAAATAATCTGACGGCCCTTCATGATGCCCTCCAAAGCGGGTAGCCCGCGGCTTGCAATAGCCCTGCCGTTTCTGCCAGTGGCAGGCCGACAACGGCGGTGAAAGAGCCTTCGATCCATGGGATCAGAGCACCAGCGGGGCCCTGAATGCCATAGCCGCCTGCTTTGCCCTGCCAATCGCCTGTGGCGATGTAGCCAGCAATTTCGGACTCCGACAGGCGCTTTATTTTGACCGAGGTGACGACATCACGTTCCCAAAGGCTCTCGCCTTTCTTTACGGCGACAGCGGTGATCACACGGTGTCTGCGCCCTGACAGCGCGCGCAGAAAGCGTTCGGCTTCTGTGGCGTCGTCGGGCTTGCCCAAAATGCGCCGTCCAAGCGCCACAGTGGTGTCTGCGCAGAGCACGATCTCGTCAGGCGTGGCTACAACAGCCAACGCCTTCTCCCGTGCCATCCGCGCACAATAGGGGCGCGGCAGCTCGGCTTTCAGAGGTGTTTCGTCAATGTCGGGTGGACGAATGTCATCGGCCACAACGCCAATTTGCGCCAGAAGTTCCTTCCGACGCGGGCTGCCTGAGCCGAGAACAAGTTTCATAGCTTATTTAAAGCGGTAGTTGATCCGACCCTTCGTCAGATCATACGGCGTCATTTCGACTTGGACTTTGTCGCCAGCCAGAACGCGGATGCGGTTCTTGCGCATCTTGCCTGCCGTATGTGCGATGATCGTATGGCCGTTTTCCAGCTCGACCAGGAATGTCGCATTCGGCAGGAGTTCCTTTACGACACCGGGGAATTCGAGCAGTTCTTCCTTGGCCATGGTCTCTCCTAGAGTTTCGCGCGCCACATTTGGCAAGCGCGGCTTAAATGCGCCTATCGGGCAGGTTTTTCAAGGCTTTTCTACGCCGAGGCTTTCATATGTGACTTCTGAGGCGCGCGGGCCTTGCTCTGGCCAGTGTTTTACACCCAAGACATGGCCATCGGCGCGGATATGCGCGATCTTTTCGGTGTTGAGTGTGGCATAGGTCCAGCCTGCTTTGTTGAGGCTGCCCTCCGCCATAACACCTGTCGGCGGGAAGCCTTCATCCATGGGGGAAAAGATGCCGCCCATGCCTGAGTTTTCCTCGACACCAAAGAGCCTCGGTTCTGTGCCAATCAAGCTTGACATCACTGTGACGCATTGCCCCTCAAGCGCGCGCGCCATAGCCCCGATGCGGACACGCCAGTAGCCTTCCAAAGCCTCTGTGCACGATGGCACAAGGATGATCTCGGCCCCCGCCTCGACAAGCGCGCGGCCCAAGAGCGGGAACTCGCTGTCATAACAGATCAACACTCCGATTTTGCCCAGCGCTGTGTCAAAAAGCTTGAGCGGCCCGCCGCCCGAAACGCCCCATTCATCGCGTTCAAAACGGGTCATGATCTGCTTGTCCTGAAATCCGGCTGCGCCCGTCGGGGTGAAAAGGGTGGCGCGGTTCACTGTTTTGTCCGCTTCCCGCACAGGTGCCGAGGGGGCGAGGATATGCATGGCAAACTCCTCGGCCAGCCCTGCAAAAAGCGCGTTGAGCTGAGGCACGCGCGCGCTCACCGCATCTATCGAGCCGTTGATGTCGGCGGCAACTGAAGCGCCCTCAAGCGCGGCCAGCTCCATTGCGCCGTATTCCGGGAAAACCAGCAGATCTGCCCCGTTTGCGGAGGCGCTCATCACCCAGTCGCGCTGCTTCTGGGCGTAGATTTCCCATGTCGAACACCAGCTAACAGGGTAGGCGGCGGTGGCAATTTTCATGGGCTGGTCTCCAATAGGCGTGGGGGGGGCTTGTGCTGGCAAACATAGGGCGCTTTGCCCGCCTTGGAAAACGCAAATCTGGCCGTCGGCGGGAAATTGACGTTGCGCCGCGGCCCTTGCGCGATGTGGGAAAGCGCGACACTATCGCGCAGAGGAGGGGCCCAAAGACGACGGGCCAAAGGGGAGGATCACCTATGAAGCTCGGGACGCTGCAAGACAGTCTTGATATGACAAACGAAATGCCGTGGAGCGCGCGCGACGTGCCGACCACGGTTTATGACATGCTCGCGATCACGGCCGCCAAGTTTCCAGAGCGCCCGGCTGTCAGCTACCAGCTCTTGTCAGGGCCAAACGACAAAGCCGAAACACTGAATTGGCGTGCCTTTCACGAGCAGGTCTGTCAGGCGGCCAATCTGTTCCGCGCCCTCGGGATTGGTGAAGGCGATGTCGTCGCGCTTGTGATGCCCAACGCCACCGAAACAGCGGTGGCACTGCTGGGGGGAATGACCGCAGGCATCGTCAACCCGATCAATCCACTGCTTGAGGCCGAACAAATTGCAGCCATCTTGCGCGAGACGAAAGCCAAGGTCGTCGTGACGCTCAAGAACTTTCCCAAGACAGACGTGGCCCAGAAGACAGCGGAAGCCGTCAAACACGCGCCAGGGGTCCATACCATCCTCACGGTTGACCTCAATCGCTACCTGACCCCGCCCAAGAGCTGGATTGTGCCGCTCGTGCGGCCCAAGATGACCGTAAATCACCATGCTGACGTCAAGAGCTTCAACGCAGAGCTGGCCAAACAGCCCAAAATCCTCACATTTGAAGACCGCAAGTTTGACCGTGTGGCTGCCTACTTCCACACAGGCGGCACAACAGGGATGCCCAAGGTTGCGCAACATACCAACTCGGGCATCGTCTACCAAGGCTGGCTCGGCCACGAGCTTCTGTTTGATGAGCATGAAAGCGTCATGTGCCCCTTGCCGCTCTTTCACGTTTTCGCCTGCCACGTGATTTTGATGTCCATGGTCAAATCAGGTGCACATGTCGTCTTTCCCACACCTGCGGGCTACCGTGGCGATGGTGTGTTTGACAACTTCTGGAAGCTTTGCGAGCGCTGGGGCACGACCTTCATCATCACTGTGCCCACAGCTGTTTCGGCGCTTATGCAGCGCCCCGTCAACGCCGATGTCTCGACAGTCAAAAATGCGTTTTCAGGCTCGGCCCCCATGCCGCTTGAGCTCTTTAACCGCTTCACCAAATCAACCGGTATCCAGATTATTGAGGGCTACGGCCTCACCGAGGCCACTGTTCTGGTCAGCATCAACCCTGTGCATGGCGAAAAGCGGGTCGGCTCTGTCGGTATCCAGTTCCCGTACACCGATGTGAAGATCATCGCCCAAAAAGGCAGCGGCCCGCAGGAATGCGCAGCTGACGAGATCGGCGAAATCTGTGTCTCAGGGCCTGGTGTCAACGCACCCGAAACCTACACCGAGGCTGATAAAAACGCAGACCTCTATTATCACGAAACCTACCTGCGCACCGGAGATCTGGGCCGCAAAGACCCCGAGGGCTACATCTGGATCACAGGCCGTGCCAAAGATCTGATCATTCGCGGCGGCCACAATATTGACCCTGCCGAAATCGAAGATGCGCTTTTGGCCCATCAGGACGTTGCCTTCGCGGGGGCTATTGGCCAACCTGATGCGCACTCAGGCGAGCTGCCTTGCGCCTATGTCGAGCTGATCGGGGGCGGAACAGCCACTGCTGAAGAGCTGATGGCGCACGCCAAAAAGCACATCCACGAGCGTGCGGCCTTCCCCAAGCATATCGAGGTGCTTGAAGAGCTGCCAAAGACCGCCGTGGGCAAAGTCTTCAAGCCCGATCTGCGGAAATCAGCGATCCTGCGTGTTTACAACAAAGCGCTGGAAGATGCGGGAGTCGCAGCCCGTGTGACGGCAGTTGTTGATGACAAAAAGCGTGGGCTGGTGGCACAGCTTGCGGCCAATGGTGCGAGCGAGGCGACTGTTGGCGAGGTGCTGGGCAGCTTTACCCGCCCTTGGGAGTGGGCGGCCTAAATCAGCCTAGATATTCTGCACCAAGGGCCGCTGAGCAAACGCTTTGCGGCCCTTGGGTTTTCCCTTCAACGCAGTACGAACGTGGCCGGCATGACCCAGTAAAAGATAATTCTCTTCATCATGTTTGCCCCCCCCCCGCGCGCCGCAGGGGTAAACAGCTGGCTGGTCGGCAAAACCCATATGGAAGCCGACGCCGAGGGCATGGCGCGCCTCGTCCTTGGCAGGAGATCAAGACGTCCAGATACGTACAAAGAGATAAGGATACGGCAATCGTCTGGGGGCAAAGCCCCCAAACGGTCTGATTTACACAGCAAAGCCGAAGACGTGTCTAGCCGAGCAATCTGCGCGCGATGACCTGAGCCTGAATTTCGGCAGCGCCTTCAAAGATGTTCAGAATGCGCGCATCACACAAGATACGGCTGATCTGATATTCCAGCGCAAAGCCGTTGCCGCCGTGGATTTGCAGCGCATTGTCTGCTGCGGCCCAAGCGACGCGCGCGCCGAGAAGTTTGGCCATCCCAGCTTCAAGGTCGCAGCGGCGGTCATTGTCTTTTTCCCAAGCCGAGAAATAGGTGAGCTGACGCGCAACCATGATTTCAACAGCCATCATGGCCAGCTTGCTCGCCACGCGCGGGAAGTTCACAAGCGACTTGCCAAATTGCTTGCGGTCCTCGGCATATTGCAGGCCCACATCAAGCGCGGATTGGGCCACACCCACAGCTCGCGCAGCTGTCTGGATGCGTGCAGCCTCAAATGTCTGCATAAGTTGCTTGAAGCCTTGCCCCTCTTCCGAGCCAAGCAGGTTTTCGCGCTTCACTTTGAAGCCGTCAAACGCCAGCTCGTATTCTTTCATGCCACGGTAGCCAAGCACTTCGATTTCGCCGCCTGTCATCCCTTCGGTGGGGAAGGGGACCTCTTCTGTGCCGGGTATCTTCTCGGCCAGAAACATTGATAGCCCCTTGTGATCGGTGCTGTCAGGATCGGTGCGCGCCAAAAGCGTCATCACATGGGTGCGCGTCGCATGGGTGATCCATGTCTTGTTGCCTGTGATCTCATAGTCGCCCTCGGCGGTCTTCACAGCACGGGTGCGCAGCGCGCCAAGGTCCGAGCCTGTGTTCGGCTCGGTAAAGACAGCCGTTGGCAGGATTTCAGCCGAGGCAAACTTGGGCAGCCAATATTCTTTCTGCTCTTGGGTGCCACCTGCCAGAATAAGTTCGGCGGCAATCTCGGAGCGCGTGCCCAGCGAGCCGACGCCGATATAGCCGCGTGACAGCTCTTCGGAGACAACAACCATCGACGCTTTGGTCAGGCCAAATCCGCCGAATTCTTCAGGGATTGTCAGGCCAAACACGCCCATCTCGGCCAGCTCTTCAATCACCTCCATCGGGATGAGCTCATCCTTGAGGTGCCATTCGTGGGCAAAGGGGGCCACCTTGTCCAAAGCATAGCGGCGGAACTGTTCGCGGATCATCTCCAGTTCTTCATCAAGGCCCGTCTTGCCAAATGTGAGCTCGGCCTTGCCCTCTTGCATCAGCGCGACAAGCGCGAGGCGCGCGGCTTGGGTGTTGCCTTGCTCACAGAGCAGGCTTACCTCGGCTGTCATCAGCCCGCGGGCCTCCTCTGCTGTGAGGCCGATGTCTTGCAGGCGGACAACTTCACCCTGGTTCATCTGCATACCGCCAGCAATCTGCCAGAGGTATTCACCGAAGGCGATCTGGTGGATCAGTTGCTCCATCTGGCCAAACTGGCCCTTGGCCTCAAGCCCCTCGGCCCATTTCTGCATCTGGCGCAGGCTCTCGACATATGTCGCCAGCCAAGCCAGCCCGTGAGCGGCTGTCTGGTGCGCTTCCAAAAGGCCCGCCGAGACACGGCCATCGGCGCTCACAGTGTCGCGCACACGGGACGTCGCAATATCCAAAAGCGTCTCTACGGGGGGTACGGCTTTTGTCGTCAGGCCGAGTAAATCTGGGAGCAGCGTGTTTTGAGCCATTGTCATTTGTCCGTCCATGAGTGAATCAGCCTTCTTCTGGGTCAGGAGTGGTTTAGCGCATTATGCAGGTGCAGCGCAATATTGCTACGCCGCAGTGCGTCAATAAGATCAAAAATTACGCGTGCGCTTCGAAAAAACGAGGCGTATGAGACGCTTATGGATATATTTCTCTCTGGCTTGACGCCCTCGCTCTTTCTTATCGCCCTCACTGTAACGCTCCTGGCCGGGGTCGTGAAAGGGATGGTGGGGTTTGCCATGCCGATGATCATGATCTCGGGCCTGTCGAGTTTTATCGCGCCCGAGCTGGCGCTCGCCGCGCTCATTTTGCCCACCGTGGCCACCAACGCTTTGCAAGCGCTGCGCCAGGGCCCGCGTGAGGCGTTGGCCTCGGTCAAGTCGTTCAAGGTGTTTCTGCTGGTTGGTGGCGTGATGCTGCTGCTCTCGGCCCAGCTTGTCAGCATAGTGCCTGCGCATATCCTGCTCTTGGCCATTGGTGTTGTGGTGAGCCTGTTCACGGGCCTCCAGCTTTTGGGCTGGTCGCCGACGGTTTCAAGCGCCTCAAAGGGGCTTGAAGCGCTGTTTGGCGCTGTGGCTGGCGCCATCGGCGGTATCTCGGGTATTTGGGGGCCGCCCACGGTGATGTACCTCAACGCGATGGATGTCGCCAAAAAAGAAGCGCTGCGCATTCAAGGTGTCATCTACGGTCTCGGCGCGGTGTTGCTCCTGATCTCCCATATCGGATCAGGCGTGATCAATGCGCGCACACTGCCGTTCTCGGCCATCATGCTTTTGCCTGCGGTCGCAGGTCTCTGGATCGGCTTCAAGCTGCACGACCGGATTGATCAGAAGAGCTTTCGCCGCCTCACACAGGTTGTGCTGTTTATCGCAGGCCTCAACCTCGTGCGCCGCGGCTTGATGGGCTAACAAAAAACGGCGCCTCATTTAAGAGACGCCGTTATTTTCATATCATATGTGCCGAGCGCTTAGCCGATGGCGGCGGCTTTCACATCTTCGTCGATGTAGGGTAGATACTGCTCAAAATTCGCCGAGAACATTTCCACCAGCTTCTGCGCCTGTGCGTCATAGGCCGTACGGTCTTCCCATGTGCTGCGCGGGTCGAGCAGGGCTGTGTCCACACCTTGCACCGTCACAGGTACTTCAAAGCCGAAGTTCTCGTCTTTGCGGAAGGTCGCATCGTTGAGCGAGCCGTCAAGTGCGGCGGTCAGAAGCGCGCGCGTGGCCTTGATTGGCATACGTGAGCCGGTGCCATAAGCGCCGCCTGTCCAGCCTGTGTTGACGAGCCAGCAGGTTGCGCCGTGCTTTGCGATCTTGTCGCGCAAGAGGTTGCCGTAGGCTTCCGGGCGGCGTGGCATGAACGGCGCGCCAAAGCAGGTCGAGAAAGTGGGCTCGGGCTCTGTGATACCGCGCTCTGTGCCCGCAACCTTTGAGGTGAAGCCGGAGAGGAAGTGATACATCGCCTGCGCAGGTGTCAGACGCGCGATGGGAGGCAGAACGCCGAAGGCATCACAGGTCAGCATGATCACGTTCTTGGGGTGGCCCCCAAGCGCCGTCTCTGAGGCGTTTGAGATATAGTTGAGCGGATAGGCGCAACGCATGTTGGCTGTCAGGCTGTCATCGTCAAAATCAAGCTCTTTGGTCTCTTCATCAAAAACCATGTTCTCGATGACTGTGCCGAACTTCTGCGTGGTCGCGTAGATCTCTGGCTCGGCCTCAGGGTTGAGGTTGATGGTCTTGGCATAGCAGCCGCCTTCAAAGTTGAAGGTGCCCTTGTCCGACCAGCCGTGCTCGTCATCACCGATGAGGGTGCGCGCAGGGTCGGCTGAAAGGGTTGTCTTGCCTGTCCCAGAGAGGCCAAAGAACACAGCCGTGTCCACAGGGTTGCCCGTCGCGTGGTTGGCGGAGCAATGCATCGGCATCACGCCTTTTTCCGGCAGCAGATAGTTCAAGAGGCTGAAAACAGACTTCTTGTTCTCGCCCGCATACTCTGTGCCGCCGATGAGGATCATCTTGCGATCAAAGTTCATCGCGATCACTGTTTCGCTGCGGCAGTTGTGCTTGGCAGGGTCGGCTTGAAAGCTCGGGCAGTTGATCACTGTAAAGTCTGCAATAAAGCTGTTGAGCGCCTCGCGCTCGGGGCGGCGCAGCAGGTGGCGGATAAAGAGGTTGTGCCACGCCAGCTCGGTGACCATGCGCACGTTGATGGCAAGCTCGGGATCAGCCCCGCCCACCAGGTCTTGCACATAGTAGTCACGGCCCTTCATGTGGGCGAGCATGTCTTCATACAGCGCATCAAAGCCCTCGGGGCTCATCTCGGCGTTGTTCTCCCACCAGATGGTGTCGGCCACAGAGGGCGTCTTTACAACATGTTTGTCTTTGGGCGAGCGGCCCGTGAACTTGCCGGTGGTCACAAGGAATGTGCCGCCTTGGCCCAATGTGCCTTCGCCCTTCTTGAGAGCCGCTTCAACAAGCGCAGGCTCCATCAGGTTGTAGTAAACAGCGCCAAGCCCTGTGATACCTTGATCGTCGAGGGTGAATTTGGGGTTTACGCGTCCTGAGGTCATGCGTGATGCTCCTTAGCCTGTCTTTGGCAATTCTTGTTGATGGTTCGAACCAACACTGCCGAACCATGATTGGCATGCTCTTAACATGACGCATTTGTGTCGCAACAGACCGCAATGACGCAGTTAGCGCAATCAAGCTCAGTTTAGCGCAACCAGAGGGCCTATATGGGCCGCATTGTTCCGATGTGAAACAGAAAGTGAGGCAATTTAGCCATTTCTCAGGACTTTGTGAGGCAAAATCGACTCACAAGAGCACCCGATTCGCTTCAAGGGATTGATCAGACGGCCGAAAAAGGCAATGGTGGATGAAAAAAGTAGGCAGTACGAGTAGTATAAGGAACAATAAAATGTCCAAGATCGCCCTTGTGGACGATGACAGGAATATTCTGACATCAGTAGCTATGTGTCTCGAAGCCGAAGGCTTTGAGGTCGAAACCTATCACGACGGTCAGCAAGCGCTGGACGCATTTAACAAGAAACTTCCAGACATGGCTGTGCTCGACATCAAGATGCCGCGCATGGACGGGATGGATCTGTTGCAACGCCTGCGCCAGAAAACAACGATGCCGGTTATCTTCCTCACGTCCAAAGACGATGAGATCGATGAGGTGCTTGGCCTGCGCATGGGCGCGGATGATTATGTGAAAAAGCCGTTTTCACAGCGTCTTCTCGTCGAGCGTATTCGCGCACTTCTGCGCCGTCAGGATGCGATCTCGGGTGAATCGATCCCCGAAACCGAAGAAACAAAAGTCATGGATCGCGGTGATCTGCGCATGGACCCTTTGCGCCACGCCGTTGCCTGGAAGGGCAAGGATGTGTCGCTCACCGTCACAGAGTTCCTGCTTCTGCAAGCGCTCGCGCAGCGGCCCGGCTTTGTCAAAAGCCGCGACCAGCTGATGGATGTGGCCTATGATGACCAGGTCTATGTCGATGACCGCACCATCGACAGCCATATCAAACGCCTGCGCAAGAAAATGCGCTCTGTGGACGATACCTTCTCGGCAATTGAGACGCTGTACGGCATCGGCTACAGATATAACGAAGAATAATTAGCCGAATAGGGCAGGGCCAAGAGGATGGTGGTGCGAAATCTAGCACCTGAGCGTAACGGTGATGTTGTACTGGGCGACGATTTCGTCGCCCCGCACAGCACCGTTGATGAAAATATACGCGCACGCCGGGAGCGGCGCGGCTTCTTCTCGTTGCGCCAGTCTCCGCTGGCGCGCAAAATTATCACCTTCAACCTGATTGCCATGTCGCTCATGTTGGCAGGCATTCTCTATCTCAACTCCTCTCGCGACGGGCTTGCGCTGCAACGTGCCAAAGCCCTGATCAGTGAGGCCGAGCTTGTCGCCGACGTGATCGAGGCGCAAATGCCCGTTGGCGCGCCTGTCAATCTTGCCACAGGCGACGGGATCGACCCCGCCGCCGCCCTTGATGGCCTTGATCTGCGCGAGGGGCTTGAAGTCTTGCTGTTTGACAGCGCCGAGACGCTTGTGGCCCGCATGCAAGGGCGCGGCCTCAATGCCGATCTGGACAGCGCCACCGCACGCCCTCAAAGCACCCATCTGACAGATGGGCTCAGCGCAATCTGGTCGCTCTTTTCCAGCCCCTTTGGCGGCAATGCCGCCACAGCGCCAACTGCCTTGGAAGATCAGGCGCGCGACATTGTTGTTGCGGCCATGGGCGGGCGCGCCCAGATCAACAATGCGCTCGACACGGGCGGGAACTTCACAGTGGCCACGCCAGTGCGCCAAGGGCAGGATGTTGTCGGCGTGATCGTGCTTGCCTCCACCTCTGGCGAGATCGACTATCTCGTGCGCCTTGAGCGCGAACGCGTGCTTCAGATGTTTCTTGTGGGGGTGATCATCTCCATTGGCCTCAGCCTCGTTCTGGCCTCTACCATCGCCAATCCCTTGAGCGATCTGGCCGCCTCGGCCGAGCTGGGCCGCGACCGCGACAGCCGCAATGTGGCCCCGGGCCGCATCCGCATCCCCGATCTCACAGCGCGCCCCGACGAAATCGGCCGCCTGTCCGGAGCGCTGCGCGGCATGGTCTCGGCGCTCTATGACCGTATTGACGCCAACGAACAATTCGCCGCCGATGTCGCCCACGAGATCAAGAACCCGCTCGCCTCGCTGCGCTCTGCCGTGGGCACGCTGCGGGTTGCCAAACGGGATGATCAGCGTGACAAACTTCTCTCTGTCATCGATCATGATGTGCGCCGCCTTGACCGTTTGGTCAGCGATATCTCCAACGCCTCGCGGCTTGATTCAGAGCTCGTCAAAGAAGAGCAGGAAGACTTCAACCTGTTAAAAATGCTTGATAATCTCTGTCAGTTCCTCGGGGAAGATGCCAAATCAAAAGGCATCGACTTTATCTCTGATCTGCCCCAGACACCCATTGTTCTGGCCGGGCTGGAAGCGCGCGTGGCACAGGTCTTTGTCAATCTGATCAGCAATGCGATCTCCTTCTGCGAAGATGGCGATGCCATCCGCGTCTGGGCGCGTCAGCGCGAAAACCGCGTGCTTGTTGTGGTTGAAGACACAGGCCCCGGCATCCCTGAAGAGGCGCTGACCAAAATCTTCAAACGCTTCTACTCAGAGCGCCCCGAACAGCAGTTTGGCAACAACTCAGGCCTCGGCCTTGCGATCTCCAAACAGATTGTCGAAGCCCATGACGGTGTGATCTGGGCCGAGAACATCCGCCCAACAGATGCCGATATCACCTCCGAGCCGCTCGGTGCGCGGTTTGTCGTCGGCCTTCCGGTCTAAGCCGCTATGGGGCAAGCCCGCGCGCCTCTGTCCCGAACCGTTCATGCCACCTGCGTGGCCTTTCAGGGCCAGGCGCTTCTCATCACGGGCGCGTCTGGCAGCGGCAAATCTGCGCTGGCACTTGAGCTGATGGCGCGGGGCGCTGCGCTCATCGCCGATGACCGCACCATCCTCACCCAACAAGGCGGGCAGCTCATCGCCTCCTGTCCCGACACGATACGCGGCCAGATCGAGGCGCGCTGTGTGGGCATCTTATGCGCAACGCCGGCAGAGCCAACGGCTGTGGCTCTGATCGTTAATCTTGATCATGTGGAGCGTGAGAGGTTGCCGCGCGCGCGCCAAGAGGTCATCATGGGGCAATCGCTTCCATCTCTTCACAAATGCGAGGGCAGCCATTTTCCTGCGGCGCTCTTGCAATATCTTAAGGAAGGGCGCTACGACTGAGCGCTCGCCAACCGAAAGTCGCCACTCGTGGATATGCCGCAAAAACAGCTCGTTCTCGTGACCGGCCCCTCAGGGGCAGGGCGCGGCACCGCTATCAACGCGCTGGAAGATCTGGGCTATGAGGCCATCGACAATCTTCCGCTCAGTCTTGTTTCGCGCTTGCTTGACGGCCCGCCGCTCACACGGCCGCTGGCGCTTGGCCTTGATGTGCGCAACCGCGACTTTTCTGCCAGTGCGCTGTTGGAGGTGCTGGAAGAAGCGATCACCCAACATGGCTTTGAGGCCGAGCTGCTCTATCTGGACTGTTCCCAGGATGTGCTCATGCGCCGCTACTCCGAGACGCGTCGCCGCCATCCGCTCGCCCCCAATGACGACCCCGCCGTGGGCATTCTGCGCGAGCATGACCTTCTGGCGGCTGTGCGCACCCGTGCGGATATTCTGCTCAACACAACCGAGTTCACCCCCCACGATCTGCGCGCCGAGCTGGCACGGCTCTTTGGCGGCGAAGAGGGCGCGCGCCTGTCGGTTATGGTGCAGTCGTTTTCCTACAAGCGCGGCTTGCCGCGGGGGGCCGATATGGTTCTGGATACGCGGTTTCTGCGCAACCCCCATTGGGAGGCGAGCCTGCGCAGCCAGAACGGGACATCGCTCGCCGTGCAAGACTATGTGGCCGCAGATGCGCGCTTTGACAGCTTCTTTACGCGCGTGTCCGGCCTCGTTGAAGAGCTGCTGCCCGCCTATAAAGAAGAGGGCAAAACCCACTTCGCTATCGCCTTTGGCTGTACGGGCGGGCGTCACCGCTCGGTTACCCTAACGGAAAGACTTGCGAAAGCACTTGCAGAAACAGGTTGGCAAGTGTCAATTAGACACCGCGAATTGGAGCGTGGCGAGATGCTGTCTGGCGCGCCACTAAAGGACCAAAAGACTTGATCGGGATTGTGATTGTTGCACATGGCGGGCTGGCGCAAGAATATCTTGCAGCCGTTGAGCATGTCGTGGGCCGCCAGCAAGGCGTGCGCGCTGTCACAATCGAAGCCGATTGCGACCGCCCCGCCAAAGAAGACGAGATCTGCACCGCTGCAGACAGCGTTGATCAAGGTGAAGGGGTTGTCGTGGTCACCGATATGTTCGGCGGATCGCCCTCCAACCTGTCGCTTATGGCCTGCCGCTGTGACAACCGCCGCATCTTGTATGGTGCCAATCTGCCCATGCTCGTCAAACTGGCCAAATCGCGCCATATGCCCGTGCCTGATGCGGTGCGACTGGCGCTCGATGCGGGCCGCAAATACATAGACAGCCAACAAATTACATAAGCTCACATATAAAAGGAGCGCCGCGATGTCGGGGACACATCAGAAGCGACTGGAAATAATCAACGAAAAAGGGCTCCACGCCCGCGCCTCGGCCAAGCTTGTTGAGGTCGTCGAGGGGTTTGATGCCCGCGCCGAAGTCTCAAAAGATGGCATGAGTGCCAGCGGCGATAGCATCATGGGACTTTTGATGTTGGCAGCAGCGCGTGGAAGTTCTATTGACATCGAGACGTCTGGACCAGACGCCGAGGCTTTGGCGCAAGCGCTTGAGGCTCTTGTGGCGGATCGGTTCGGAGAAGACATGTAGGCGCAAGTCGCGCTTGGCCAAAGCAGGACACACGAGTGGTAGAGCACACGCAAAACAAGCCGATCGTGACAGAAGAGGGCGTCGTGACCAACACGTACGACCGTCGTTCGCTCACCTATGCCAACTCGTTTGACAGCCCCAGCAAGGCGCTGGTGATCAAGACGATCGAGTGGTTCACAGGCAAGCTGACGATCCTGCGTCTGGTGCGCAAGTTCGAGCGGCAAGGCCCGCCCACGGGGCAGGCCTTCTGGCCTGCGGTGCTCAAGGTCATGGGCATCGAGCTCAAGACCCCGCAAAACCAGCTTGATCGTATTCCGCTTGATGGCCCCGTTGTGGTTGTTGCCAACCACCCCCACGGGCTTGTCGATGGTATGATCTTTGCCGATCTTATTGGCCGCGTGCGCAATGATTACCGCATTCTCACGCGCGCGCTGCTCACAGGAATTGATCAGGCCGCGACCGAATATATGATCCCTGTGCCCTTTCCCTATGAGGATGATGCGCAGAAGAAATTTGTCGAAATGCGTGCAAAAGCCATGGCGCACCTCAAGCAGGGGGGGCTTGTCGCGCTCTTTCCCTCGGGCGTTGTGGCCTCAAGTGATACAGCCTTTGGCCCCGTCATCGAGCGCGAGTGGAATGTCTTCACAGCCCAGATGATCCGCCGCTCCGGCGCGCGTGTTGTGCCGATCTTCTTTCCCGGGTCCAACTCGCGCTGGTATCAGATCGCCAACCGCATCTCGGCGACCCTGCGTCAGGGCTTGCTGTTGCATGAGGTCGTTCACAGCTGCAACAAGGATCAGGCCCCTGTCGTTGGCCACCCGCTGACCGATGCGCAAATGGAGCTGCTGGAGCAAGACCCGCGTGGCTTCATGGCATGGCTGCGCGAGCATACGCTTTCTCTGAAAGACTAGGGTTGAAAACTCTCTGAACGGTGGGTTTGAGCCCAGAGAGAACCTTCGATTAGGAGCACCAAGCCGGTTAACAGCCGCGGAGCGGCCCGGCTATCGTCAGCCCCTCTCTTGGGCTGGCGATTTGGCAGATGCAGGCGCGCCATTCGTTCTGAGGATGTGCTTGGCGGGCATAAAGCGCCTTTCCAAAACCGTCAGGTCGCCACCCCAGGGGCTGACGTTAGCCTGCGTCGCGAACGGCAGCTTCGTCCCGCACAGCTGACATTTCAGCAAGCTCTTTCAAGCCCGTATCCCTCGACAATGGGCTGCCAAAATGAAAAAGGCCCGCCAGATCAGCGGGCCTTCTCTATATCGGCATCAAACGTGCTTACAGCTTTTCAAGCAGCTCTGGCACAGCCGTGAAGAGGTCCGCCACGAGGCCGTAATCAGCCACTTGGAAGATTGGCGCTTCCTCGTCTTTGTTGATGGCGACGATGATCTTACTGTCTTTCATACCCGCAAGGTGCTGGATCGCACCCGAGATGCCGACAGCAACATAAAGCTCGGGGGCAACAACCTTACCGGTCTGGCCAACTTGCCAGTCGTTCGGCGCATAGCCCGAGTCAACAGCGGCGCGCGAGGCACCCACGGCAGCGCCGAGCTTGTCAGCCAGCGTCTCGATGAGTTTGAAATCATCCAGCGAGCCAACACCACGGCCACCCGACACAACCACACCCGCAGATGTAAGCTCTGGGCGGTCAGACGCCGCAACCTTGTCTTCCACCCATGAGGAGAGGGCAGGGTCGGCAGCAGCTGAGATGGTCTCAACAGAGGCAGAGCCGCCTTCGCCAGCCGCATCAAAGGTCGATGTGCGGAAGGTGATGACTTTTTTGGCGTCCGACGATTTTACAGTCTGGATTGCGTTGCCCGCATAGATGGGGCGCTCGAATGTGTCGCCATCGACAACGCCTGAGGCGTCAGAGATGATCATCACATCCAGCAGCGCGGCCACACGTGGCATCACGTTTTTGGCGTCTGTCGTCGCTGGAGCCACGATATGCGTGTAATCGCCCGCAAGCGAGACGATGAGCGCGGCCGTTGGCTCTGCAAGGCGGTGGCCCAGCGAGGCATCTTCCGCGACAAGCACTTTGCTCACGCCGTCGATTTTGGCAGCGGCGGCACCGGCTGCGGCAGCCGAAGCCCCACAGGCCAGAACGGTCACATCACCAATTTTCTTGGCGGCGGTCACGGCCTTGGCCGTTGCGTCCATGGCAAGCTCGCCGTTGTTTACTTCTGCAAGTAGGAGAACTGACATTACACTGCCCCCGCTTCTTTGAGTTTCGCCACAAGCTCGTCAACCGAGCCAACAATTTCACCTGCTTTGCGCGCTTCTGGCTCCGTGGTGGAGACAATCGTAAGGCGCGGTGTCACATCAACGCCGTAGTCGGCAGCTGTCTTTTCATCCAGCGGCTTCTTCTTGGCTTTCATGATGTTGGGAAGGCTCGCATAACGCGGCTCGTTGAGGCGCAAATCAACAGTGATGATGGCAGGCATCGTCACGTTGATGGTTTGCAAACCGCCGTCAACTTCACGCGTCACCACGGCTTTGTCGCCGTCAATGTCGAGCTCGGAGGCGAATGTGCCCTGTGACCAGCCGAGCAGCGCCGAGAGCATCTGGCCTGTCGCGTTCATATCGTTGTCAATCGCCTGCTTGCCCGCAAGCACGATACCGGGCTGCTCTTCTTCCACAACTTTCGCGAGGATCTTGGCAACAGCCAGTGGCTCGATGTCCTGGTGCACATCATCTGTGGCCACAACAAGAATAGCGCGGTCCGCGCCCATGGCCAGAGCCGTGCGCAGTGTTTCCTGCGCCTGCTTTACACCGATAGATACCGCGATAATTTCGTCGGCCTTGCCCGCTTCTTTCAGGCGGATCGCCTCTTCTACGGCAATTTCGTCGAATGGGTTCATCGACATTTTTACGTTGGCGAGATCAACACCCGATCCGTCCGCTTTGACGCGCACTTTCACATTATAGTCGATGACGCGTTTGACAGGCACAAGCACCTTCATTGGCTCTCACTCCTTTAAGGTTTCGTTAGGCCGCTGACGCGACTCTTTGGTCTCCTTGGTCTGAATACCGTTTCAGGCCATGGCGCAACAGAGCAAAATCGTCACGTTTTGTCTCAGCTACGCCGCGTCAGAGGGTTTTGGCCGCTGATCTTTGCGAAAATGTTGCAACGCGGCAGGGCTGCCTGCCTGTCAGGCGCTCAAACGCAAAACGCCCCGCACTGGGCGAGGCGTTCATTTTGTCGGTGTGTGCCGCTCTTAGCGGTTGGCGCCCGGAACCCAGAGCACATCGGCTTTGCCGCCATCATTCATGCTGCGCGCCGCCACGAAAAACCAGTCGCTCAGGCGGTTGAGATACTTCACCGCCCATTCGTTGACCTCTTCGATCGAGGCCAGCTCGGTCGTCTTGCGCTCGGCGCGCCGTGAGACGGTGCGGCAAATGTGCAGATGCGCCGAAAGGGCAGACCCCCCGGGCAAGATAAAGCTGCGCAGCGGTTCCAGATCGGCGTTCATCGCGTCGATCTCGGCTTCCAGCCGCTTGATCTGCTCTTCGATCATCCGCAGGGGCGGGTACTCGGCTTCGTCATCTTTGCCGATGTCAGGCGTGCAAAGGTCTGCACCCAGATCAAACAGGTCGTTCTGGATGCGCGCAAGCGCGGCGTCCATCTCGCCCGTTGCATGAAGCCGCGCGACGCCGATTGTGGCGTTGAGCTCATCAGAGGTGCCATAGGCCGCCACGCGCGCAGAGTGTTTGGCCACGCGCATACCATTGCCCAGAGCGGTGTCGCCCTTGTCGCCGGTGCGTGTGTAGATTTTGTTGAGTACAACCATCGTGTTAGCCTCCTTGGCGCAGCCAGACGAACAGCAGGATCAGCGCCACAGCAATAAACTGTGCGCCGATGCGCCAGCGCATCAGTCGGTTTGCATGTTTGCGATTGAAATCACCGCCCTTGGCAAATCCGCCAACACCGATCACCAGAATGATCAGCACAGCAAAACATGCCAGCGCAGCGATAATGAAGAGTGGATCGTTGGCCATAAGATGCCTCCCTCGGTTGGGCGTTTATCCCATCTAGAGGTTTTTGCAGAGAATGCGAGTAGAAATCTGGCGCGCAAGGCGGCGCGCCATGCCGCGCTCTCAGCCCTTTGCGATCAGCCAGTCAAGGGTGCGCGTGGGCAAAAGCCGCCGCAGGGCGGCCATCAGATAGGTGGGGGTGGTGACAAAATAACGCGGTTTGGGGCGCGCGCTCTCAAGCGCGTGGATCAGTTTTTGCGTCACAGCCGATGCCGGCAGCTCAAAGCGGTCTGGCCCACGGCTCTCATACAGGCGCGAGAGCAGATTGGCCTCATATTGCGCCCGCCGCGGCGAGGCCTGCCAGTTGATAAAGCGCTCAAACGGCGCGATCGAGTTCTGGCGGATATCCGATGTGATGGGCCCGGGCTCGACCGTAATAATGTGAATGGGCGTGTCGCGCATCTCGATGCGCAGCGTGTCTGTCAGGCCTTCCAGTGCAAACTTGGTGCTGGCGTAAGCGCCGCGCCAGCGCAGCGGCACAAGCCCCAAAACCGACGAGCAGTTGATGATCCGCCCATGCCCCTGAGCGCGCATCACAGGGATGACCTCACAGGTCAGCTCATGGACACCAAACAGGTTGGTCTCGTATATGGCGCGCAGGCCCTCGCGCGGCAGGTCTTCGACAGCCCCGGGCAAGGCAAATGCACCGTTGTTATAGAGCGCATCGAGCGTGCCGCCCGTGCGTGCCAGCGTTTCGGCGACAGCGGCCTTGATGCTATCGCTCGACGTGTAGTCGAGTTGGAAGCTTTCCAGCCCCTCGGCGCGCAGGCGTGCGCAATCTTCTTCGCTGCGGCAGGTCGCAAACACCCGCCAGCCACGCTTGGCCAGCCCGTGTGCCGCGTCATAGCCAAGCCCCGAAGAACAGCCGGTGATCAGGATTGATTTGCTCATATCGCCCGCTTACGCGCCGCCCTTGCTCAAGGCAAGGTTCAGTTGGAGGCTGTCAAAAGGAAGTCGGCCATGTAGCCGATGCGCCCTGTGTCGCGCACGCGCAGCTTCACCCAGCCGTTTTCTTCCGACAAGACGCGCACTTCTGTGCCGCGTGTCAGCTTGGCGATGGGGTTGAACTTTGTGCTCGGCCCACGGCGCAGGTTCACACGGTTGCCCGTGACTTCGCGGATGTCGTCTTGCGGCTCTTCTGCGGCCACCTCGGTGAGGGCTTGAGCCTTGCCAAGGTCAACAGGCGGGCTGATCAGCGCGGCCACATCGGGCTTGGGCAGCGCGTTGCCCTGAGCCGAGGCCAGTGTCACCATCGCATCGCCACCCGTGATAATGTCAGTGGCAGCTGTCACAACAGGGGTGGGGGCAATTTCTTTGGGTTTGGATTGGGCAAGGGCGGTGCGCTTTTGGTCAGCCGCAACAGCGCGCTCGGCAGCCAGCGCTTGGCGTGAGCCTTCGGCGGGGCTGTAGTCTGCGCCGCCACTCAACTGATAAAACGCCAAAAACAAAAAACCGAATGTCGTCACAATAAAACGCCACATACCGTGGAAACCCCCTAAGCAAAATACCGCTCACCCATGACAGCACCTTACACGATTCGCGATGCCAATTGGGGAGAATCTGCACAGGAATTTCCCCGTTTTGTATAAATGCCACGTCAAGTTGCATTTTGGGATTCAATCCGCCCGCGAAAGCCTCTAAAGACGGAGCATGAGCGATTTGCTGGATGATGAAGATACGCCCGAGGTCGAGTACCTTGAGCCGCTGCGCCGCGCCATTGGCGAGCGCTATCTCACCTATGCGCTCTCAACAATTATGCACCGCGCGCTGCCCGATGCCCGCGACGGCCTGAAGCCGGTTCACCGCCGAATCCTTTATGCGATGAGTCGCTTGCGCCTCAGCTCGACAGGGGGCTTCCTCAAGTCAGCCAAGATTTCGGGCGACACGATGGGGGATTTCCACCCCCACGGTGACGCCGCAATCTATGACGCCATGGCGCGCCTCGCCCAGGACTTCAACGTGCGCTACCCGCTTGTTGACGGTCAGGGCAACTTTGGCAACATTGATGGCGATAACCCCGCTGCAGCCCGCTATACAGAAGCGCGCATGACGGTTGTGGCCGAAAGCATGCTCGAAGGGCTGGCCGAAAACGCCGTTGATTTCCGCCCGAACTATGACGGGCGGCTTGATGAGCCTGCGGTTTTGCCAGCAACGTTCCCGCATCTGTTGGCCAACGGCTCCACAGGGATCGCTGTGGGCATGGCCACCAACATCCCGCCGCACAATATTGTCGAGCTGGTCGATGCCTGTTTGCATCTCATCAAAACACCCGATGCGCGCGACGACACCTTGCTCAATTTCGTGCCCGGCCCCGATTTCCCCACAGGCGGGATCATCGTTGAGCCGCGCGAAAATATTGCGCAAGCCTATCGCACAGGGCGCGGCTCGTTCCGTCTGCGCTCCAAATGGGAGGTCGAAGACCTTGGCCGCGGCCAGTGGCAGATCGTTGTCACCGAAATTCCCTATCAGGTGCAAAAGTCCAAGCTGATCGAAAAAATCGCCGAGCTGATCCAGCTCAAGAAAATTCCGATTCTGGGCGACGTGCGCGATGAAAGCGCCGATGATATCCGCCTTGTGCTGGAACCCCGTTCCAAAAATGTCGACCCTGACGTTTTGATGAACATGATGTTCCGCAACTCCGATCTTGAGACCCGTTTCAGCCTGAACATGAACGTGCTCATCGACGGGGTCACACCCAAAGTCTGCAGCATGAAAGAAGTGCTGCGCGCCTTCCTTGATTTCCGCCGCGAAGTGCTCATCCGCCGCTCCACGCACCGCATGGAAAAGATCGATGCGCGCCTTGAAGTGCTGGAAGGCTTCATCATTGCCTTCCTCAATCTTGACCGCGTGATCGACATCATCCGCTATGATGAAGAGCCCAAGGCCGCGCTCATGCGCGAAGACTGGGGCCAGACCTTTGTGCGCGCCACCGACGAGCGCGACTATGTCTCGCCCAAGGCAGGCGCCGCCGACGGGCTGACAGAGCCACAGGCCGACGCGATCCTCAACATGCGCCTGCGCTCTTTGCGCAAGCTCGAAGAGATGGAGCTGGTGGCCGAGCGCGACAAGCTCATGGAAGAGCGCGCAGGCCTTGAAGACCTGCTCGACAGCGAAGATCTGCAATGGTCGGCCATTTCCGACCAGCTTAAAGACGCCAAGAAAACCTTTGGCAAAGACTACGAAGGCGGCGCGCGCCGCACGATGTTCGCCGAGGCGGGCGTTGTCGAAGAGGTTCCGCTGGAAGCCATGATCGAGAAGGAGCCGATCACGGTTGTCTGCTCCCAGATGGGCTGGATCCGCGCCATGTCGGGCCACATTGACCTGACCCGCGAGCTCAAGTTCAAAGATGGTGACGCGCCGCGCTTTGCCTTTCATGCCGAAACGACAGACAAGATCGTGCTCATGGGCTCCAACGGGCGCTTTTACACGCTTGGCGCCGTCAACCTGCCCGGTGGGCGCGGTATGGGCGAGCCTGTGCGCCTGATGGTTGATCTGCCCAATGAAGCCGAAATCGTCTCGCTCTTCGTGCACCAAAAGGGCCGTAAACTTGTGGTGGCCAGCTCTGAAGGCAACGGGTTTGTCGTTCCTGAAGATGATGTGATCGCCCAGACCAAAACAGGCAAGCAGGTGCTCAACGTCAAAGACGCAGCCCGCGCGATGATCTGTAAGCCGCTGACAGGTGATCATGTCGCCATCGTCAGCCAGAACGGCAAGTTCCTTGTCTTCCCCGTGGCCGAGCTGCCCGAGCTGGGCCGTGGCAAAGGCGTGCGCTTGCAGAAGTATAACATGGCGCGCGGCAAGCAGGGCGCACTTGAGCTTGACGGCGGCTTGTCAGACCTCACCACATTCACCTGGGCCGAGGGCCTGAGCTGGGCCATGGGCGGGGGCAAAACCCGCACCGAGACCGATCTGTCCGACTGGCTCGGCAAGCGCGCAGGGATCGGCAAGCGCCCGCCCTACGGCTTCCCGCGCAGCATGAAGTTTGACTAACTCCCACTTATTTCGCTTGCTTTGAGCGCGCCACGCGCAGCATAACGCTAGGGAAAGTAGCGGCCGCAAAGAGCCGTTTTTTTGGACAGTAAGGATATTTTATGAGCTCTTCCAACGACATTCACGGCCAATATCGCGGCACGCGCGGTGAGCTGTTTCCCCTCGCCGTTACCGTCGCACTGCTTACGCTGGTCACGCTCGGCATTTACCGCTTCTGGGGCAAAACCCGCATCCGCAAATACATCTGGTCGTCGACTGTGGGGGATGGTGATGCGTTTGAGTATACAGGCACGGGCCTGGAGAAATTCCTCGGCTTCCTCGTCGCTGTGGTGGCGCTGGCAATCTACCTTGGCGTCGTTCAGATGCTCTTGTTCTTTGCGGGCCTCAACTACGGGTTTGATCCGTCAACACCTCAAGGGCTGCTCGCGCTCAACGCCCTCATCTACATCAACATTCTCGCGCTCATGCCGCTGATCTTTTATGCCATGTACCGCGCGCGGCGTTACAAAATGGCGCGCACCCGCTGGCGCGGTGTGCGGTTCGGGATGGAAAAAGGCGCATGGGGCTTTGCCCTGCGCGCGGTTGGCTACACTTTGCTCAACATTGTGACCGTTGGTGCGCTCTTCCCGCTCGCCAACTTCAAGCTCGAGAAATACATGGCCGACCGCAGCTACTTTGGCGATGCGAAGTTTGAGCAGGGCGGCAAGTGGACCAAGCTTTACGGCGCGGCGAAACATGTTTTCATCGGTCTGGTCGTGCTCATTCTTGGGGTTGGTGTCGGTGGCGCAACAGGCAATGAGGCTCTCATGGTGATCGGCACCATCGTGGGCTACATCTGGCTGCTTGCCGGCTTTGTCTATTACCGCGTGCACAGCTTCCGCTACATGACAGCCCACCGCACATTGGGCGGTGAGATCACCTTCACAGCCGAGCCGACCACAGGCGAAGTTATCAAGATCTACATCATTGGCAGCGTGCTGATCTCGCTGACCTTGGGTGTCTTTGTTCTTGTCGGCTCGCTGCTTGTCGGGGCGATTATGAGCATGATGCCCTTTGGTGGTATGGGGCTTGTTGGCGTGGTTGTTGTGGTTGGCTATGTGGCCGCACTCGTCTTCTCGGGTGCGATGGCGCTGATCTTTATCACACAGCCCACCATTGCCCATTTCATCACCTCGTTCACGGTGCACAATGCCGAGGCGCTCAATGACATCCAGCAGCGCGCGACAGAGACAGGCGTTGATGCCGAAGGCTTCGCCGATGCGCTCGATATCGGTGGCGCCATATGATGCTGGAGGCGGATGGCAGTTTCTTTGACGGCTCATCCGCCGCCAAACACAAAGTCACCCTGCGCCTTGATGAGGCGCGGGGTTTTCTCCTTTTTGACGGAGAGGCGCTTGAGCAGCCCGAAGCCTGGCCGCTCGCCGAGCTGCGCCTCTTGCGCGACCAGCCCGCAGGCGGCTGGCTGACCTTTGCGCTCCACATCGAGGGCGAAGACGAAACACTGCACCACGAGGCGCGCCTCTCTTGCCGCGATGGCGCGATGAACGCCGCCTTACGCCTCGCAGCACCCAACCTGAGCCGCCGCGACATTCACAAAGGCACAGGCGTAAGCGTTTTCACCAAGCTCTCGCTGGCCGTGGTGGCTGTCTTGGCGATGATCTTTGTGATCTTGCCCGCCATGGCCACAAGCCTTGCCTATCTCATGCCGCGCGAGCGCGAGGTGCAGTTCGGGCAGGCCGTGGTCAACCAGATGGAGTGGTTTCTCTCGGGCGCGCGCACGGGCGAGCTGGCGTGCGATAGCCCCGAAGGCCTCGCAGCTCTCGCCAAGATGGAGACCCGCCTCACCGAGGCACGCGAGATGGAGTATGAGCTCGACATCAAGGTCTTTGATCACCCGATGGTCAATGCCTTCGCCGCCCCCGGTGGCCAGATCGTGATCGTGCGGGGCCTTCTTGACAAGGCCACAAGCGCCGAGGCCGTCGCAGGGGTGCTGGCCCATGAGATCGGCCATGTCGAAAACCGCGATGCCACCATCGGCGCGCTGCGCGCGGCGGGCTCTGCGGGCCTGCTCTCGATGGTGCTGGGGGATTTTTCGGGCGGGGCGCTGGCGGTGCTCGTCACTGAGCACCTGATTTCCAGCAGCTACACCCGCGAGGCCGAAGGGCTGGCCGATGACTTTGCCCTTGAGACACTGGCAAAGGCCGACGTGAGCAGCGAGGGCTTGGCCAGCTTCTTTGACTATATTCTCAGCCTTGAGGGCGGCAGCGGCAGCAGCCTGCCGGGCTATCTGAGCACCCATCCCCCCTCGCAAGCACGCGCCGACAAAAGCCGCAGCTTTGCCACAGCCCAAGCTGTCACACGCCCTGTTTTGTCGCCAGAAGACTGGGCCGCGCTCAAAGCCATTTGCGACTGATACGCCTGTGCCCTAGCGTTCCTTTTTGGCCCACCTGAAAACAGGTGCAAAAGGGGTGACACTCCCGCGCGCCTCCGCTACCCTTCACAGGTGAAGAACGGAGGGACGCATGTTTTACGGGATCTGGAACAAGATCGGGTGATCGCCTGGCCCCTGGCTGAACACTCATAAGCCCGCACCCGCGTGTGCGGCCCTATTTCTTTTCCAAGGTCATAAGACATGAAAAAAATCTTCACCTATTTCGAAACCCTCGTTGACCCCTATGGCCCTTACCCGCGCGAAGATGTGCCCCCCAAGACGCTCTGGCGCTTCATGCTGGGCTATACACAGCCCTTCAAGCGCGTGTTCTGGGCGGCAGGGCTTTTGTCGGTGGCTGTCGCGGGGATCGAGATCGCGCTCATTTACTACATGGGCTGGCTCGTTGATCTGCTCGCAGGCCCACCCGCCCAAGTCTGGGCCGAGCATGGCAGCTTTCTGATCTGGCTGGCGCTGTTTGTGCTGCTCATCCGCCCGTTCATCCAGCTTCTGGATGTGCTGTTGCTCAACAATACGATCTTGCCCAATGTTGGCACGCTGGTGCGCTGGCGCGCGCACAACCATGTTTTGCGCCAGTCGGTCGGCTGGTTCGAGAATGATTTTGCAGGCCGCATCGCAGGGCGCATCATGCAAACACCCCCCGCCGCGGGCGAGGCGGTGTTTCAGGTCTTTGACGCGCTGACCTTTGCGCTGGCCTATGTCGTCGGGGCCGCACTCATGCTCTATGGCGCAGATGCGCGCCTTGTTGTGCCGCTTCTGGCGTGGTTTGCGGGCTATGCTGTGCTCATGCACTGGACACTCAAGCGCGTTGGCCCTGCCTCGCAAAAAGCCTCCGATGCCCGCAGCGCTGTGACAGGGCGGGTGGTGGACAGCTACACCAACATTCACTCGGTCAAAATGTTTGCCCACCACGATGGCGAGATCAATTTCGCCCGCGAAGCGATCGAGGAAGCGCGCCGCACCTTTGTTGAGGAAATGCGTATCTATACCACGATGGATTTTGTCCTTGTCGCCCTCAACGGGGTGCTGATCGTCGGTGTCGTCGGTTGGGCGATCTATCTCTGGATGCAAGGCCTTGCCAGTGTTGGCGCGGTTGCGGCGGCATCGGCTCTTACGCTGCGCCTCAACGCCATGACAGGCTGGATCATGTGGGCGCTCACCTCCTTCTTCCGCCAGCTTGGTGTGGTCGCCGAGGGTATGGAAACCATCGCCCAGCCGATTGATCTGGTCGACGCGCCCGAGGCCCAGGCGCTCACCATCGGCAAGGGCGAGATCCGTGTGGAAAACCTCACCCACCGCTACGGGCGCGCCACAGGCGGGCTTGAGGGTGTCAGCCTCACCATCAAGGCTGGCGAAAAAGTCGGTCTCGTGGGCCGCTCGGGGGCGGGCAAGTCCACGCTCGTGAAGCTGCTTTTGCGCTTTTATGATGCCGAGGCAGGGCGCATCCTGATTGACGGACAAGACATATCCCGCGTCACCCAGGACAGCCTGCGCCGCCAGATCGGCATGGTGCAGCAAGACAGCTCTCTTCTGCACCGCTCCCTGCGCGAAAACATCGCCTATGGCCGCCTTGAGGCCAGCGATGCCGAAATCTGGCAAGCCGCCAAAGAGGCCGAGGCGCTCGAGTTTATCGATACGCTGGAAGACCTTGAGGGCCGCCGTGGCATGGCTGCGCAAGTGGGCGAGCGCGGCGTCAAGCTTTCGGGCGGGCAGCGCCAGCGCATCACCCTCGCACGGGTGATCCTGAAGAATGCACCGATCCTGCTGCTGGATGAAGCCACAAGCGCGCTTGATTCCGAAGTCGAGGCCGCAATTCAGGACACGCTCTATGGCATGATGGAGGGCAAAACCGTGATCGCCATCGCCCACCGCCTGTCCACCATCGCCCAGATGGACAGGATCGTGGTGCTCGACAAAGGCCGCATCATCGAAGACGGAGCCCACAGCGACCTGCTGGCCAACGGCGGCGTCTACGCCGACCTCTGGGCGCGCCAGTCGGGCGGCTTTCTGGGCGATGAAGACACCGAGGATACCCCCTGATGACCGACACCGCCTACAGCCGCCTTGTCTGGCGCGCCGCCAGCCTGATTGACCCCGAGCGCCCTGCGCGCGGTGCGCCGCCCACAGAGCTTTGGGCCTTTGCGCGCTGGTGTATCGCAGGGGCTTGGCCCGTCATCGCGCTGGCGGGGTTTATCTCGGCGCTGTCTGGTGCGTCCGAAGTGCTCTCTATGTATGTGCTCGGCGAGGTCGTTGACCTCGCAGCCACCGATGCGCCCTTGTCCGAGCATATCTGGCTCCTCCTGTTCGGGGCGTTTCTGCTTGTTGGGCTGCGGCCTGCGTTTTTCGGCCTCAATGCGGCGTTCCAGTCGGTTGTGCTGGGGCCAAACCTCTTCAAGCAAATTCTGGGCCGCCTCAACCGCTGGACGCTGGGCCAATCGGTTGGTTACTTTGATGACGACTACGCTGGCCGCCTTGCACAAAAGCAGGTGCAAGCCACACGCTCGCTCACCGAAGTGGTGATCGAAACAGTCAACGCGATTCTCTTTGCGCTGGCTTCTGTGGTCGGCTCGGCGCTTCTGGTCGCGGCCATCGACATGCGGCTCCTGCTAATCCTCTTTGGCTGGATCCTCCTGTATGGCGCTTACCTGCGCTTCTTTCTGCCGCGCATCCGGGCTCGCTCCAAAGTGCGCGCGGCGGCGCAAGCCATGGTCTCGGGGCAGGTGGTGGACACCATCACCAATATCAAGACGGTCAAGCTCTTTGCGGGTGACGCGGTCGAGGAAGCCGCCACAGCCGATGTGCTCGAAACCCTGCGCCACCGCGCAGTTGATTTTGGCGAGCTGTCCTCTGTCTTTCGCTACGGCCTGATCCTGATTGCGGGGCTGTTGCCTGTTGCGCTCCTTGGGGCAGCGCTTATGTGGCGCGACAGCGGCGTCACCCCCGGTGATATCGCCGCCACGGGCGCGGTCTCGATCCGTCTGGCGCAAATGTCGGGCTGGATCAGCTTTGTGCTCATGACCATCTACATGCACCTTGGCGAGGTGGAAGACGGGATGCGCACACTCGCCCCCGCCAAACGCCTGCGCAAAGGGGCCGAGGCCGAGCTGAGCGTGCCCGGCGGCGAGATCACCTTTGACGATGTCACCTTCTCCTATGGCCGCGATGTGGGCGGGGTGCAAAACATCTCCCTCACCATCAAGGCCGGCGAAAAGCTCGGCATCGTCGGCGCCTCGGGCGCGGGCAAGTCCACGCTCGTCTCGCTGCTTCTGCGCCTCTATGACCCCGAGACAGGCGCGCTGCGGATTGATGGTCAGGACATCTCCGATGTGACAGAGCCGTCCTTGCGCCGCGCCATTGGCATGGTCACGCAGGAAACCGCGCTCTTCAACCGCTCTGCGCGCGACAACATCACCTATGGCCGCGAAGATGCCCCCGATGCGGCGCTGATCGCCGCGATCACCAAGGCCGAGGCGTCAGACTTCATCGAGACGCTGCAAGACGGGCAGGGCCGACGCGGGCTTGAGGCACATCTGGGCGAACGGGGCGTCAAGCTCTCGGGCGGGCAGCGCCAGCGCATCGCGCTTGCGCGCGCCATTCTCAAAGACGCGCCCATCCTTGTGCTGGACGAGGCGACCAGCGCATTGGATAGCGAAGTGGAGGCCTCTATCCAGATGGCCCTGACACGGGTGATGGAGGGCAAAACCGTGCTGGCCATTGCCCACCGCCTCTCGACCATCGCGGCGATGGACCGCATTATCGTGATGCGCGCGGGGCAGATTGTGGAAGAGGGCAGCCATGACGCACTCATCGCCCAAGGCGGACTCTATGCCGATCTTTGGGCGCGCCAGTCGGGTGGCTTTCTCGCGCCATAAGAGATATACCCACATTTGGCAGCTGCTTCTGCCATATCGGCTTGACGCCTCAGGCGATTCCGCCTAATGAGCGCAAACAGAATTCACGGGAAGCCGATTTTCGGCACCCTTCGTATGGTCGCTGGACACTGGCGGCATCAGAACAAGATGAGGATGAACCCATGTCACGCGTTTGCGAATTGACCGGAAAAGGCCCGATGGTTGGCAACAACGTAAGCCACGCGAACAACAAAACGCGTCGTCGCTTCCTGCCAAACCTCAACGATGTAACGCTGCAGTCCGAGACGCTCGGCCGCGCGTTCAAACTGCGCATCTCAGCACACGCGCTGCGCTCGGTCGATCACCGTGGTGGTCTGGACAAGTTCTTGGCAAAAGCCAAAGACGTAGAGCTCTCGGCTCGTGCCCTGAAAGTCAAAAAAGAAATCGCCAAGGCCCAAACAGCCGCAGCGTAAGCTTCTGATTTCAGACAGATTAAAACAGCCTCGCCTCTGGCGGGGCTGTTTCATTTTGACCTCTTGTATCTTGCCGGTAGGGCGTTACATCTGGGCGTATGAAAACACTGCGCGCATATTGTTCGGCTCTGCTTGTGGCCGTGCTTGTCCTCACAGGGCAAGCCATGGCCGAAGCGCGCGCCATGACCTCGCCTGCGGGCGAGATTGTGCTCTGCACAGGCACAGGCCCGCTGAGCATATTGGTGGATGCCGACGGCAAGCCGACAGGCCCGCCCTACATCTGCCCTGACTGCGCGCTGGCGCTGTTTGCCGACATCACCGCCCCTGTGAGCACACCCGAGCCGATCTTGCGCACAGTTGCGCTGTCAGGCTTTGGCGCGCTGGCGCGGCTTGTGGCGCAGCGCAGCGTTGCTGCCAGCGCGCGGGGGCCACCTGCCTTTATCTGATTGTTCACGTCTTACTCAAAACACTCAGAAGAAAGGTAGAGCCATGTCTCTCAAATCAACACTCCTCGCGGCGGTTGCCGCTGCCACCCTTGCCATGCCAGCTTTTGCCGAAGGCATGATGGTCAAAGACAGCTACGCCCGCGCGGCGGGCATGAGCGCCAAAGCGGGCGCGGCCTTCATTGTGATCGAGAATCACACAGGCCAGGATGACCGCCTGATCAGCGCAAGCTCCGACATCGCCAAGCGCGTCGAGCTGCACACCCATATCGAAGATGAAAACGGGGTCATGAAAATGACCCACGTGGAAGAAGGCTTCCCCGTGGCGGCTGGCGAGATGATCATGATGCAGCGCGGCGGCAAGCACGTGATGTTCATGGGCCTCAACGACACCATGGACCAAGATGATATGGTCAGCGTGACGCTCACGTTTGAAAAAGCCGGCGATGTTGTGGTCGACGTGCCTGTTGACCTTGAGCGCAAGCCTATGCACGGCTCCATGGGCCACAATCACGGCCACATGAAGAAAGACGGCGACAGCTGATATCTCTAAGTGTGTGACAGGGAGGGCCATGGCGCGTGTAAAGCGGGCTGTGGCCCTTTTCTGATCTGTGAGGCTATGAGGTTTTGCGCCGCGGCTTCGCCGCGTCGCCCGGCGGGGGGCTCTGCCCCCCGGATGCAAAACCTGCGGTTTTGCATCTCCCCCCGGGATATTTGGGGCAAAAAGAAAGGCAGAGCAGTTCAGCGTTGTGTGAGCGTAGCGACCCAGTCAGGAACAGTGGTGCTGGCGGGGCCGATGCGGGTTTCGTCAAAGAGAGCGGCCCCTGCGGAGGGGGCAAGGTTGATCTCCACAGTCCGAACTCCGAGGCGGCTGGCCTCTGCGACAAACCCTGCTGCAGGGTAGACATTGCCGCTGGTGCCGATGGCGGCAAAGAGCGTGGCTGTGCTGAGGGCTGCGTTGATCTCGTCCAGACCGTAGGGCATTTCGCCAAACCAGACGATATCGGGCCGTGTGGCCTGTGCTGCGCAGACGGGGCAGGGGTCTGACACGGTCATCACCATGGGCGCGTCCCACTCGGCAGCGCAGGTTGCGCATTTGGCGCGCGCGAGGCTGCCGTGCATGTGGAGCACGTTTTGTGCACCGCCCGCTTCGTGCAGCGCGTCTACATTCTGGGTGACGATCAGCACATCATGGGCGCGCTCAAGCGCGGCAAGCGCTGTGTGGGCCGCATTGGGCGCGGCTTTTGCCGCCTCCGCACGGCGCATATTGTAAAACCAGTGCACAAGCTCGGGGTCGCGCTCGAAGCCTTCGGGTGTGGCCACATCTTCCACACGGTGCTCGGCCCAAAGCCCGCCCTGGTCCCGAAAGGTGCCAAGCCCGCTTTCTGCCGAGATCCCGGCACCTGTCAAAATCACAATCCGCTCCCGCGCCATGTCACACTCCCTTTGGCCAAATGGCGCTGACCGCTGCTTTCCTCTTGCCGCAGCCAGCGCTTCGGGCCAAACATGCCTCTATGTTTCAAACGGGTCCAACGCTTTTCTCTTTCCGTGGTCTTCTTGGCGTGCCGGTCGAGGTCTCCCAGTCGCTTGTGATGCTGGCGGGGTTGCTGCTCGTGCTCTCGGGGTTTGGCAATATCATCTGGGTCGCCATTTTGGTGGCGATGCTGCTCACCTCGATCTATCTGCACGAACTTGGCCATGCGTGGGGCTGCCTTGTACAGGGCGTGCCGGTGCGGCGGATTGTGCTGCACGGGGGCGGGGGCTTTTGTGAACACGCCCGCTCGGCGCGCCGAAACGAGCAAGAGCTGATCATTGCCATGGGCCCCATCGTCAACCTCGCGCTCTGGGCGCTGTCGTCTTTGGGGGCATGGCTGATCTACTCAAGCCCCGATATGGGGCTTGATACGGTGGGCAGCTACCTCTTCCTTTTCGCGCGGATCAATATTGCGCTCTTTGTCTTCAACCTGCTGCCGGTGCAGCCACTTGACGGTGGTAAGCTCTTTCAGCTCGGGCTGCTGCGCTTTCTGTCCCAAAGTGCCGCCATGCGCACAGCGGGCGCGGTGGGGTTGGTCTTTGCTGTGCTCTGGTGGCCCGCGCTGATCTATATCTATTTCACCATGGGCTGGCTCTTGCTCTTTGCGCCGCCCATTATGCTGCACTGGCACATGGCGCGCGGCACGTATCGCGCTTAAGCGCACGCTGCCTTTACCAATTTTCACGCGCGCTCAGGCGCGCCACCCGGTGCACAGGGGGTGCACGCGTTGTGCACGGGTTTCACCCCCCCCTGTTTGAGGCTTTGCCGCCGCGTTAACGCTTGCGCGCGCTGTGGTGACACATGGCTTTGCGCAGCTTGTGTCAAGGGCGGTGCGGGGCCAGCGCACGCCACGCATATTTTGCGCTTTCACGGCTGACTCTGGTGGCGGCCTTCGCTAGGTTCCCCTCAAGCACAAGACAGGAGCCGCCCATGAAACATCTGCTCACAACCACAGTCGCCTTCATGCTCATGACAGGCGCATCCACTGCCGAAACCGCTGAAGAGCGCACTGCCCGCTGCGAAGCCCAAGGCGAGATCGTCGCCAAAGCGGTTGAACTGCGCCTCAAGCGCAGAGGCGAGGCCAAGGCCAAAGACGAGATCAAAGCCACCACAGAAGAGGCCATTCAGGGCGCTATTCCGCTGCTTGTGGGCTATATCTACACGTTGCCGCGCAAAGACCTGAAGACCAATGATGTGCCGGCAGCCTTTGTCGAACAATGCGCAGCGCTCGAGATTGAGTGACTTGCACCCCCGCCAGATCTGACCATATATGAAGCATGTCGCTGCCACCCGGATTTCTTGATGAGCTTCGCAACCGCACCTCGCTCAGCCAGGTCGTGGGCCGCAAGGTTATCTGGGATCAGCGCAAATCAAATCAGGGCAAAGGCGATATGTGGGCACCGTGCCCCTTTCACCAGGAAAAATCCGCCTCGTTTCATGTCGATGACCGCAAGGGCTTTTATTATTGCTTCGGCTGCCACGCCAAAGGCGACGCCATCGGCTTTATCAAAGACACCGAGAATGTCTCGTTCATGGAGGCCGTCGAGATCCTTGCGCGCGAAGCAGGGGTGC
Organism: Lentibacter sp.; assembly: GCF_965658795.1. Taxonomy (NCBI): domain Bacteria; kingdom Pseudomonadati; phylum Pseudomonadota; class Alphaproteobacteria; order Rhodobacterales; family Roseobacteraceae; genus Lentibacter; species Lentibacter sp. The sequence goes on from NZ_CBFHTG010000001.1 coordinate 53,091, forward strand.
CTATGCCCGCCCGCGACCCGCGCGCGCAGGAAAAGGCCGACAAACACACCGAGCTGGCTGGTGTCATGGAACAGGCAGTGCAGTTCTACCGCCTCCAGCTCAAGACAGGTGCAGGGGCGGCGGCGCGCGACTATCTTGACAGGCGCGGCCTGAAAGAAGCCACCCAAGAGCGCTTTGAAATCGGCTTTGCGCCCGAAGGCTGGCAAAACCTCTGGGATCACCTCACAGGCAAAGGCGTGAAGCCCGAGCTGATCATAGAGGCGGGCCTTGCCAAGCCCAGCAACAAGGGCGGCAAGCCCTATGATACCTTCCGCAACCGCATCATGTTTCCGATCCGCGACGCGCGCAAACGCGCCATCGCCTTTGGCGGCCGCGCGATGGACCCGTCGGACAACGCCAAATACCTCAACTCGCCCGAAACCCCGCTCTTTGACAAGTCGCGCACGCTGTACAACCTTGCGCCTGCGCGCGAGGCGGCGGGCAAGGGCGCGCCGCTTGTGGTAGCCGAGGGCTATATGGATGTGATCGCGCTCTCTGAGGCGGGGTTTGGGGCCTCTGTTGCGCCGCTGGGCACGGCTGTCACCGAGCACCAGCTCCAGATGCTCTGGCGCGTCTCTGACGAGCCGGTGATTGCGCTGGATGGCGACACAGCGGGCCTGCGCGCGGCGCACCGGGTGATTGATATTGCCCTGCCGCTGCTTGAGGCGGGCAAGAGCTTGCGCTTTTCGCTCATGCCCGAGGGCAAAGACCCTGATGATATCCTGCGCTCCGAGGGGGCAGGGGCCGTGCGCAAGCTTCTGGAAGAGGCCATGCCCATGGTCAACCTGCTCTGGAGCCGCGAGACAGAGGGCCGTGTCTATGACAGCCCCGAGCGTAAGGCCGCGCTCGACAAGGCGCTGCGCGACAAGATCAAACTCATCCGTGACCCTTCCATTCGCAGCCACTACGGCGAAGCGATCAAGGAAATGCGGTTTCAGCTCTTTCGCCCCAAGCGCGAGGCTTGGGCGCCGTCAGGTGGCGGCAGTGGCGGCGGCAAGGGCAGCTTTCAAAAAGGGCGTGGCAAGGGCGGCTGGCAGCCGGCCCAGCCCCCTGTGCTGACCGAAACCAAGAACAGCTACCTCGCCGCGGGCAATGAGGCCGCGCAGGAGCGGATGCGCATCACCGTTATTCTGGCCGTGCTCTTGCGCCACCCCTCGCTTTGCCGCGATTTTGATTATGCGCTTGAGCGGATCGATTGCCCTGACAGCGAGCTGGCTGCCCTGCGCACCGTGGTTTTGAGCCTGCGCGCCCAAGAGCGCGAGGCCGCCTTTGAGGAGGCGGCCGAAAGACTTGGCCACGAGACGCTTGAAAACCTGCTCTCGGCCCCCCATCTGCGCATAGTCCCCGCGCTCAAAGAGGCGGCGGACGCTGACCTTGTGCGCACGACTGTGGCAGAGGAACTCGCCAAGCTTGAGGCCAACCGTGGCCTCAAAGCCGAAATAGCCGAAGCCGAAGAAGACCTTGCTGACCTTGCCGATGAAGCGGTCACATGGCGCTTGTCACAGGCCGCTGCGGCGGTGGGGCGGGCCCAAAGCGGGGGCACAGAAGACAACACCGAGTACCACCTCGGGAAAAACGGAGCCCGAATCAGCAAGAGCGAAAGAGAGGCCTTTGCAGCCTTAATGGCGCAAATTGGTCACACTGATTCGTCCGATTAATGCGTTTTCGTGAGGAAGCGCTAACGAAAACAGGGTAAACGGGTTGCGAATCACTTCGCATAGCCCATGATTCGGATTAACGAATCACCCGCGATCCAGTTCTGAAGGAGCAACCCATGGCTGCAAAAGACAACGATGAGCGCAAGCCCGACGGAGAAGAAGAAAACTCCCTCGACATGAGCCAGGCGGCCGTCAAAAAGATGATCGCCGAGGCGCGTGAGAAGGGCTACATCACCTATGATCAGCTCAATCAGGTCTTGCCGCCCGAACAAGTCAGCTCCGAGCAGATCGAAGATGTTATGTCGATGCTCTCGGAAATGGGCATCAACATCATCGAAGATGAAGAAGCCGAAGAAGAAGAGCAAAAGCAGGGCGATCTTGTCGCTGTGGGCCAGAAGGGCGAGCTGACGCTCGGCTCTGGCAACGCTGAAAAGCTCGACCGCACAGATGACCCCGTGCGCATGTATCTGCGCGAAATGGGCTCTGTCGAGCTTCTGTCGCGCGAAGGCGAAATCGCCATTGCAAAGCGTATCGAGGCTGGCCGCAACACGATGATCCTCGGGCTGTGCGAAAGCCCGCTGACCTTCCAGGCGATCACGATCTGGCGCGACGAACTTCTGTCAGAAGACATTCTGCTGCGCGATGTTATCGACCTTGAGACAACCTTCGGGGACCAGCTTGGCGAAGAAGGCGAAGTCGGCGCTGTGCCCGGCGTGCCGACAGCCAATGCACCCACCGCGCCCTCAAAAGACGAGGCCCAGCCCGAGCTTGATGCCGATGGCAACCCGATCCGCTCGGATGACGACGATGACGACGATGACGACGAGCAGGCCAATATGTCGCTCGCCGCGATGGAGGCCGCGCTCAAGCCACGCGTTCTTGAAACGCTCGACCAGATCGCCGACGCCTATATCAAGCTCTCGGAGATGCAAGACAGCCGCATCTCGGCAACGCTCAACGAAGACAACAGCTTCTCTGACAAAGCCGAGAAGAAGTACCAGAAACTGCGCTCCGAGATCGTGCTGCTGGTGAACGAGCTTCACCTGCACAACAACCGTATCGAAGCGCTGATTGACCAGCTCTACGGCATCAACCGCCGCATCATGGCCATCGACAGCTCCATGGTGAAGCTGGCCGACCAGGCCCGCATCAACCGCAAAGAGTTTGTGGATGCCTACCGTGGCCGCGAGCTTGACCCGACGTGGATGGAAGAAATGGCCGATAAGGCTGGCCGTGGCTGGCAGATGTTTATCGAGCGCTCTGCTGACAAGGTCGAGGAGCTGCGCTCTGACATGGCTCAGGTCGGTCAATATGTCGGTCTTGATATCTCCGAGTTCCGCCGCATTGTCGGTCAGGTTCAAAAAGGTGAAAAAGAGGCCCGTCAGGCCAAGAAAGAAATGGTCGAGGCCAACCTGCGTCTCGTTATTTCGATCGCCAAGAAATACACAAACCGTGGCCTCCAGTTCCTTGATCTTATTCAGGAAGGTAACATCGGCCTCATGAAGGCGGTCGATAAGTTCGAATACCGCCGTGGCTACAAGTTCTCGACCTATGCGACATGGTGGATCCGTCAGGCCATCACCCGCAGCATCGCTGACCAGGCCCGCACCATCCGTATTCCTGTGCACATGATCGAAACGATCAACAAACTCGTGCGCACAGGCCGTCAGATGCTTCACGAGATTGGCCGCGAGCCAACGCCTGAAGAACTGGCCGAAAAGCTGCAAATGCCGCTTGAGAAGGTGCGCAAGGTGATGAAAATCGCCAAGGAGCCGATCAGCCTTGAAACGCCGATTGGCGACGAGGAAGATTCACAGCTTGGTGACTTCATCGAAGACAAGAACGCGGTTCTGCCTCTGGATTCTGCCATTCAGGAGAACCTCAAAGAGACAACAACCCGTGTTCTCGCCTCGCTCACCCCGCGCGAAGAGCGCGTGTTGCGCATGCGCTTCGGCATCGGGATGAACACCGACCACACGCTCGAAGAAGTGGGCCAACAGTTCAGCGTTACACGCGAACGTATCCGCCAGATCGAAGCCAAGGCGCTGCGTAAACTGAAGCACCCAAGCCGCAGCCGCAAACTGCGCAGCTTCCTCGACCAGTAAATTCAAAAGAGCCCTTCGGGGCTCTTTTTTGTGGAGATGACCATGATTAAAACAACTGCTTTTGTACTGGCGCTCATGGTGCCAGGGTTTGCGAGTGCCGGCTGTGCCGTCGGTGAGACAGAGTTTGTGTCATGTACCCTGAAAGACGGGAAAAAGAAGCTTGAGACGTGCCGTGGCGAGGCCCGTGCCTCCTATTGGTTCGGGAGCGCGGCTGGCAAAGCCGATCTGGCGCTGACAGTGCAAGACACCCAATTTGAGTACACTCCGTGGTCGGGCATGGGCGCGACAATCTGGGAAGAGCTCGCCTTTCGAAACAGTGACGTGACCTACACTGTCTTCGGTGCAATTGACCGTTTTTACCCTGAAGAAGAGGGCGGTGAAGTTGAAGTCTTTGTCTCGGCAGGCATTGTTGTCAGCCAAGCGGGCAAAGAGCTGGCGCGCCTTGAGTGCGACCCTGGCTCTGTGAGCTTTAACTGGTAGCGCGCACCCAGCGGTGCATCACATCAGCGCCTACGGGCCGTGTCTCAGCCAGCGCAAATCGGGGCGCTTGCGTGAGCCGTTCCAGCCCCAGAGCGCCAACGCTTGGCAGCCCTTCTGCACCAATGGCCATGCCTGCAGTATAGCCGACAAGCTCGTCCACAAGGTCGGCCCCGAGAAGTGAAGCCGCCAAAGCGCCGCCGCCCTCGCAGAACACGCGGGTCAGCCCGGCTTCGCCCAATGCGTCGAGCACCGAGACAATATCAAGCTCGCGGCCCCGCAGAGCGCAGGGCAAAAGCTTTGCCCCGATCCCGCTCCAGGCCTCAACCAAATAGCTGTCCGCATCTGGCCCGTGGCAGAGCCAAAGCGGCACGTCTTTTGCACTCAGCGCAAGCTTGCCCATCATCGGCAGGTCAAGGCGGCGCGAGACCACAATGCGTACGGGCTGGCGTATCTCGCCAAAGCCGCGCACGGTCAGCATGGGGTCATCGGCACGGGCTGTGCCTGCACCAACCATCACCGCGTCGTGGCGGGCGCGCAAGCGGTGCACATCGGCGCGCGCTTCAGGCCCCGTAATCCACTGGCTTTCGCCTGTCGCGGTGGCGATGCGCCCGTCAAAGCTGCTGGCCAGTTTGAGTGTCACAAAAGGGCGGCCAACGGTCTGGAGCTTGAGAAACCCTGCGTGGTCTTGCGCGGCCTCGGCTGCGCAAACGCCAAGTGTCACCTCGATGCCCGCGTCGCGCAACATCTCGAACCCGCGGCCCGAGACGCGGGCGTCTGTGTCCTCAAGCGGGGCCACAACACGCGCAATCCCGGCGGCGATCAAGGCGCTGGCGCAGGGAGGTGTCTGGCCTTGGTGTGAGCAGGGCTCAAGAGTGACATAGGCTGTCGCGCCCTTGGCGCGCGCGCCAGCCTGCGCCAGAGCTTCTGTTTCGGCGTGGGGGCGTCCCCCCGCCTGTGTGTGGCCGCGGCCCACAATGCGGCCCGCGTTCACAATGATGCAGCCAACGGCAGGGTTGGGCCATGTCTGGCCCATCCCGCGCCGCCCCAAGCCCAGGGCGGTGCGCATATAGCTTTCGTCAGAGCGGTTCACGTCTCTTCGGGTTTTACGTCTGGGCGCAACTCGCTGACAAATTTGTCAAAGTCGTCTGCCGCCTGGAAGTTTTTGTAAACACTGGCAAAGCGCACATAGGCCACCGTGTCGATCCGCGCGAGCGTCTCCATGACGATCTCGCCAATCACACGCGAGGCGATGTCTGTTTCGCCCATGCTTTCAAGGCGGCGCACAATGCCCGAGATCATCTGATCAATGCGTTCCGGCTCAACAGGGCGCTTTTGCATAGACATGCGAATAGAGCGTTCGAGCTTGTCGCGGTCAAAGTCTTCGCGCTTGCCGTTGGTTTTGATAACCACAAGGTCGCGCAACTGTACGCGCTCATATGTGGTAAACCGCCCGCCACAGGCCGGGCAAAAGCGCCGACGCCTGATAGACACATGGTCTTCGGCTGGGCGCGAGTCTTTTACTTGGGTGTCGATATTTCCGCAAAACGGGCAGCGCATTGGCCGTCCCCCTTCTTTTCTTGTTCCGCCTCAAAGATGTGGGGTTGGCCCCCACTTATCCACAGGCACTATAGGGCAGCCTCTAGGGTTTGGGTAGAGGTCAAATGCATGCCCAACATGAAGTGTAAGGGGAATGTTGCAGTTTGGTTTCCATCGCCGCCTCAGCGGGTGTCAGTCGCAAAATGAGCCGCTACAGTTCGGCTGTGTGGCGCGTCGCGATGCTCGAAAAGATAGATCCCCTGCCATGTCCCAAGTCGCATCTGCCCCGCCAGAACAGGGATGCTCAGGCTCACAGGCAACATGGCGGCTTTGATATGTGCAGGCATATCGTCGGGGCCTTCGTAGGTATGGGTGAGGTAGCGCATCGTCGGGTCATCTGAAGGCGGCACAAGGCGGGCGAAAAACGCGCGCATATCGCTTTGCACCTCCGGGTCTGCATTCTCCTGAATGAGCAGGGAGCAAGAGGTGTGGCGCACCATCAGTGTCAGCAAACCATCGCCACGGCCTCCGAGCCAGCCCGCCACATCGCGGGTAAATTCATAGAGCCCTTGGCCTCTTGTGCTGATCTCAAAGTCGCTCTGCATGGTTCAGTCAAATATGTCGTCAATGATGCGCTCACAAAAGCCCTCGGCATGGGCAAGGCGCAGGTTATAGCCAAGCTTGCTCAGCGAGACCGAGTAGTTGCCCCCATCTCCGGGTTTGGGGCCGCTTTTCAGCGCCTCATTCGGCGCAATGGTAAAGCTGGCCGAGCGCGCGCGCGGGGTGCGCGGAGAGGCGGCCATCGCGCGGCTGAGGTAAATACGGGTGTTCGCCGCAGCCCCCAGCTCAAAGCGGGCAAATTGCGCCGCGGCACACCAGATTTGGCGGGGGCCGGAGCCGGGCTCTGACACAACCTCAAACTGCCCTTGGCCACCTTCGGAAAAGGCGCTGACCCCGTTCACCGCCGTAAACGCCGCCGCAGGGCTGGCCAACAGCGCAAGGCATAGTCCAAATATCCATCGGGTCATACTCATACTCCTTCCCCTTCAAGATAGGGGCGCAAGCGCGCTTGCGCAATCACCGCCAGAGGTGGGCATAGCTCGCAAAGACCCCTTGCAGCTTTGAAAGAGCACGGTTTGCAGGCCCGCGCCCATAGCCGCCTGCGGCCAAGCGCTTCAGCGCAAGTTCGGGCGCACAAGGACGCCCGCTGACAGGGTCAAAATAGCGGGGGTAGTCAATCAGCGCGGCATGGGCCAGCGCCTCAAGGCTCACATGCTGGCTGCGCCGCGCAGGCACGCGGCCCATGTCCCGCGTCAGCCCCCAGCCCGCATAGAAAGGCGCGCCAGTTGTGGTCACTTTCAGCCCGCGCAACAGCGCTTCAAACCCTAAAAGCGAGGTCATGGTGAAAACCTCATCAACCTGCGCCAGAACCGTATGCGCATTGGCGCGCTCAACCAGCACATCTGCAAGCCCCACAAGCGCCTCGGCAGGCACAGCCCCGGGGCGCAAACCGGCCTCCACATCGGGGTGGGGCTTGAACACAATCACAGCATGGGGGTGCGCCGCGCGTGCCGCTTCCAAAAGCGCAAGGTTGGTGCAGATATCGCCTGCGCCAAGACGGATCGAGGCGTCATTTTCGACCTGCCCCGGCACCAGCACACGCGCGCCCTCTGGCAAACCTTCGGGCAGGGCGGCATCATTGCCAGCAAGGTTATACTTCGTCACCCCGTCTGCGCAGATCGCCTCGATCAAGGCCTGCGCACGGGTGCGCTGGTCGTCGCGCAACTGCGCCCGCGCCTTGATCAGCCGTTCCAGGCGGCTCTCGCGCGTCGGGTCATAATATATCCCGAGATCATCCAGCACGAGGCTCAGGGGCGGGGTCAGGTCCGCGCCAAGCCCGCGCGAGCGCAGGAAGCCGTCTTCCAGCCGCACCCGCGTATCTCCCTCAGTGGCAAAGCCCGCCCAAACCATCGCGCGCCGCGCGCCCTTGGGCGCGCCGCCAAAGCGCATCCGCCTGTGGCCGCCAAAAAACTTCTGCAAAGGCGCACGCTTCCAGAGCCGCATTTCGGCTCCCTGCCAGCCCATATGGTCCTCGCGCCAGCTGCGCACATGGGCCTCAAAGCTGCCCAAGGCCTGCTCAAACCCGCAGAGCGCATCTTCGCAAGGGTCATACCACGTGCTGGCCTTGATCATCGCGCCCGCAAAAAGCTGTGCTGCGGTCAGCTTGCGCCCACGGCGGGGCAGCGGGTGGGGGTTGCGGTCATCCGTCAGGCCCCAGCCCGCATAAAACGGCTGCCCGAAGACAACAGGTCTGTGCCCCGCCAGGATCGCCTCAAAGCCCATCTGGCTGGAAACGGTGTAAACCGCCAAGGCGCCCTCCATCAGCGCCCAAGGGCTGACTGCGCCGTCAAACAGCGTGATCTTGCGGCTGGCATCCTCTGGGCCAAAATAGCCCTGGCGAAAGCCCTCGCGTGTCTCGGGGTGGGTTTTGATGACAATGCGCGCGTTGGGGTGGGCCTCTTGCGCGTAGTAGAGCATCTCTTTGAAGGTGTTCGCATCGGCCCGCCCGTGGCGCACGGAGGCATCTCCGCGTGTCTGGTCCACCACCAGCACATAGCCCGCTTCGGGGCAGGGCGTGTCAGGCGCAAAGCCTGCATATTTGCTCAGGTGGCCGTCTTTCATCCGTGCGATACCTGCGCGCGCAAGCTTGAGCTCGGCGGCGTCATCCAGCGGGTCATTGGCCAGAATATGCTCAAGCCGCGAAGGCTGGCTGGCGTCAAAATGCACGCCCAGATCATCAATCATCAGCCCGATTGGCGGCTCGCCTGCGCGCCCGGGCCTGAGCGAGCGCAAGAAGCTGTCCTCAATGCGCAGCAGCCCCGCGCCTGTGCGCGCCGCCATGGCCTCGCCGCGCGTGGCATAGGGCGAGCGGCCCCAGACCGCGACAAGATCGTCTGATGCGGGCTTGCCAAGTTGCAGCTCATATCCCGCCAGCGTGAGGATGCGGCGCAAGCGGCGCTGGCGCAAAAAACCGGCGTTATAATAGAAAAGCCGCCGACGCAGTGCTGCATCGGCGGCTTCTTTGGTGTCAGGCGTTCCCGCCAAGGGGGCTTAGCCTCCGCTGCCGAAGGTGGCCAGCGTGTCGGCTGTCGCCAGTGACCCTGTGAGCGCTGAAATCGTCTTATCCCACTGGGTAAACGGCGCTTCGGTCACATAGAGCGTGTCATCGTCGCGTACAGAGAAGTCGCGGGCCAGAAACATGCCGTTGGGCTGGGTCAGATCAAGCACATAGACCACACGCTGTGCGCCCTGAAGGTCTTGGCGGCCCATCACCATATTGGCGATCTCGGCAGGCTCGTTGCGGAAGACAAACACACCTGTCGGATCCGCCGAGGCCGTGGAGAGACCACCGACTTGCGCAATCGCCTCAATGGCGCTCAGCGTTTGGCTTTCAAAGGCAACACGTGCCTGTGTGCCGGTTGCGCCAAGGGCGGTGAAGCTGCGGGTGTCTTCTTCCACCAAGATACGGTCGCCGTCGCGCAGGGCGATGTCGAGTTCGGGGTGCTTGTAGAGGTCCTGAAACCAGACTTTGCTGCGCATACCGCCGCGCAACACGGTGATCTGGGCAATTTCGGGTTCAATGGTGATGCCGCCAGCATTGGCCAGCATGGTTGAAAGCGTGCGTGTCGGGCGCTCGATGGGGAAGACCCCTTGGCCACCGACAGAGCCGACAAGGCTAACGCTTGCACCATCGCCTGCAAGGCGGCGCACCTGCACCTGCGGGTCTGGCGTCTGCTCGCCCAATTTACGGGTGATCACCTTGCGGATTGCTTCGGGGGTGTTGCCCGAGGCGCGAATGCGGCCTGCGTAGGGGATAAAGATAAACCCTGCGGCATCGACTTGCACTTCTTCAAGAATGGCTGCGCCAGATCCTGTCGGCCCTGAAGAGCCGAGAAGGGGGTCATCCACGTTTTCCCAAATGGTCAGGCCGAGTGTGTCGCCCGGGCGGATGGTGTCCGAGCCGATCAGCCCGGCGTTTTTAAACGCATCGCTAAAGCCAAGCGCCGGGACAACCGCCGTGGCGCGTGTCACCCGATCGTTTACCGAAACGATAAACGCATCGCCGCTGCGCTGCACAGAGCCTTCAAAAATTTCACGTTTGTTGGGGCCAACACGCGGCAGGCCACAAGATGACACGACCGCGAGAGCGGCTACTAGCGCGACAAATCGCGCCCAGCTAGGAGTTACGGGTTTCACTGCTCGGTCTCCTCGACCTATTATTATTCTGCCTCAGATTCAGCACTTTGCGCGCCGTTATTGATCCGAGACTAACCCAGTTTAAAATAAAAATAAAGCGTTAGACTTAGTGTCTGTCACTGCACCAACCGCAACTGTTGCCTCGGAGCCGCGGTTCCGCTCTCCAGCGCATCGTAGGGGTCGTCATCACTGAGCATCATATCGACAACCATGCGCATCAGCTGGCGGCGCCCGCGTGCGGAGTAAAATCCGCCCGGAACCTGGCTGGTTTCCAGCAAGTAGCGGCGATAGTCCTGATAGGCCTTATGGTCGGGGCGCTTTGCTGCGCTGAAAAACACAGGCAGCGCTTGGGTCGAGACAAACTCTGGCTTGTCATACACCGCGCGGCCAAACACTTTGAGCGGGATCCCCCGCCACAGCACTTGTTGTGCGGCGGTCGAGTTTACGGTCACGGCGCTGCGCACATCGGCCAGAAGGGCGGCCAGCTTGCCGCCGCGCACATAATGCACACGGCCCTTCAAACCCAGCTCGCCCGCCAGACGCCTGATCTCGCGGCGCAAAGGCACGCGGCCGTCTTCCAGCGGGTGGGCCTTGAAGACAAGGTGGTGGTGTTTGGGTGCACCCTCGGCAAAGCCGCGCATCACCACATCCAGAAAGTCGGTCATGCTCTCGAACGGCGAGTGCATCTGAAAGCTGCTGTCATGCTCCAGCTGCAACAGCGCCAGATGGTAGGGAAAGCCGCCGTTGCGAATACGCCATGTGGCCAGCCCGCGCTCCAGCGCTTGCAGTGGCATAAGCATCAGGCGTTTGAGGTAGAGCTGGAATTCTTTGGTCACGCTCAGCGCGCGGTGGGGCTTGAAGTTGCGGTAGTCGCCATTTCGAAACATCACAAACCAATGGTAGAGCGCGCCATAAAACACGTGTTGGCGCGTGTCGCCCCAGCGGGCAGGGGGCAGAGGCGTGTCCATATCCGAATGCGCCAAGCCAGCCTGCATCTGCGCGATGCTCATGTCCATCAGTTTTGAATGCCCGTTTGCGCCGCCGCGCTCATAGGTGACCCAATAGGGGCGCATGTAGCCCTCTTCAAACACATGCACTTGAAGGCCCAAAGCGCGCGCCTGCGCCACCGCCTGCGCATGGATGGGCCGTGTGTCGCCATAAAGCACAATGTCGGTGATGCCCTTGTCAGCCACAATGCTGGCAAAGGTCTCGTCCCACTCGGCCAGAGTGCCACGGTAGGGGATGTAACTTTTGGAGCTGAACCAGAAGGCACGGTCACCCGCGTTAAAGCCCACGCGCCACACCTGTGCGCCCGCACGGCCCAGCATTTTGCCCAAAAGGTCAAAAAACGGACCATGTGGCCCCTGCAAAAACAGGAAAACACGGTTATCACCAGTGATATTGCCCATATGTCTCGCGCTTGTTGGTATTGCTCTGACCCTTTAATAAACGCTGACTGTGGTGAAAATATGGTGAATCCCGCCTCAAAAGCCAGCCCTTTCTTGCAGCCCCTGCACGCGCGCGCTATTCAAAGCCAACAGCGCGAGAGGGCACAGCATGTTCACAGGCATCATCACAGATATCGGCACCATCCTTGAGCTTGAGCAGCGCGGCGATCTGCGCGCGCGCATCGGCACGTCTTATGACACCCGGACAGTTGATATCGGTGCCTCTATCGCGTGTAGCGGCGTCTGCCTGACGGCCATCGCGCTGGGCGAGGGCTGGTTTGATGTCGAGATCTCCGCTGAAAGCGTCGCCAAAACCAACATCGGCGCATGGGTCAAAGGGGGCCGCGTCAATCTGGAGCGCGCGCTCAAGGTCGGCGACGAGCTCGGGGGGCATATCGTTTCGGGCCACGTTGATGGCGTTGCCGTCATCACCGCCATGAAGGATGAGGGCGACAGCACCCGCGTCACCCTTGAGGCGCCCAAAGAGCTCGCCCGCTTCATCGCGCCCAAAGGCTCTGTGGCGCTTGATGGCACCTCGCTCACCGTCAATGAGGTCGAAGGCACAAGCTTTGGCATCAATTTCATCCCCCATACCAAAGACGCGACCACATGGGGCGCGGCCAAAGTCGGTGACCGCATCAACCTCGAGATCGATACGCTCGCGCGCTACGTGGCGCGGCTGGCCGAAACCCTCTAACACATTCACGAAAAGCATTGCGTTTGGCCGTCTAGCGCTTAGACTCTCCCAAAATCAAAAGGGGAGCCCGCCATGAGCCTGATCAAACCAACCCGCCGTGATATTCTGAAAATAGCCGCTGCCATGCCAGCTTTTGCGCTGCCTGCCACGCTGGCGCAGGCCTCTGCTGCGCCGCTCGGCGCGCCTGCTGCTGGCAACGGTGGTGTGTTCCGCTTCTCCATGGGCGATGTGCAGCTCAGCGTGCTCTCTGACGGCTTCTTTTCCGTGCCCACCACGGGCCTTGGCATCAACGCCCCGCGCGAAGAGGTGCAGGCGTTCCTCAGCGCGCACTACCTCTCGCCTGAAGAGGGGTACAGCCACACCAACCACCTCCTGATCGAGACAGGCGAGGCCAAGGTGCTGGTGGATGTCGGCTCTGGCAACCGCTGGTTTGACACAACAGGCCGCCTTGTGAGCAACCTTGAGGCCGCAGGCCTCACGCCAAGTGACATCACACATGTTGTCATCACCCATGCCCACCCCGATCATATCTGGGGCATCCGCGACGACTTTGATGAGCCGCTCTTCCCTGAGGCCGAATACATCATCGGCGAGGCCGAGCACGCCTACTGGAGCCAGGACGGCTTGGCCGACCGTGTCTCCCCCGAAATGCTGCAGTTTGTGGCTGGCGCGGTCAACAGCTTCGCCACCGAGGGTGTCGAGTGGACGCTCGCCGGCGAGGGCTACGAAGTTGTCTCCGGTGTCACGCTCATCAACACACCGGGCCATACGCCGGGCCACATGTCTGTGCGCCTTGATAGCGGCGATCAGTCCCTGATCGCGCTGGGCGACGCCATGAGCCACGCCTGGACAAACTTTGCACAGCCCCAGTGGTTCAACGGTTTTGACAGCGACGGGGAGCAGACCGTTGCCACCCGCAAAGCGCTGCTGGATATGGCCGCAAACGACCGTGTCGCGCTGCTTGGCTATCACTTCCCGTTCCCGGGGGTTGGCCATGTCATGCGTGATGGCGAGGCATACCGCTTTGTGCCCACGCTCTGGCAGTTCTGAGCGCGCTAGCCTTGTGCTGCACGCGCCAGCTTGGCTTCGGCTGTGCGTGCGGCGGCGCGGATAAACCCGTCGCAATCAATGCAGTTTCGCCCACGGTGCTTGGCTCGGTAGAGCGCTATATCCGCGCGCTCTAGTGCGGTTTCAAACTGGCGTGACCTGTCCCACAGGCTCACGCCGAACGAGGCTGTAACTGTTTCTGGGAGAGAGGTTTCAAGGCCGTCTGTAACACTGGAAATATCGCACGAGAGGTTGGCAACCGCCGCGCGCATCTTCTCGACAAGAGCAGGCAGGCTCTCGATGGCTTTCACTTCCACATAAATCATGAATTCATCTCCCCCCCAGCGGGTGATGATGTCTGATTTGTCCAAAACAGGCGCAATCGCTGGCTGAATGGATTTCAACACCAAATCGCCTACAGCGTGACCATGGCTGTCGTTGATGGCTTTGAAGTGGTCAATATCGACAAAAACAACGGCCGACTCGCGCTTTCTGTTGGGGGCTGCAAGCCGCCTTTGGCGCAGCAGGCGCTTTGCGCCCTCGCGGTTGTATAGCCCTGTGAGCGGGTCGGTGAGCGCCAGAACCTCAAGCGCGCTTGTGGCCGTGCGCCGCTGCGCATCGGTGCGCTCCAGAAAGTTGCCAGAGCGGATGGCCATGACAATACCTGTGGCAATGATCGCCGTTACCATCACCGCTTCCATAGGATAGGCGCGTGGCTGCACGCCAACAATGTGGTGCAAGACCATGCCGCAAACCCACGGTGCCACAACACTCACCAAAGCTGTCACGCGCGTGCTCTGGCCGATGTCTGTGTTGAGGAAAACAACACGCGTTGGGCCGAAGTCCAGAAAAAGGGTCAATGTCGCAAGGGTCAAAAGCATCAGGGCCGTCATGCTGCCAAAGGCCATCTGGCCCGAGAGATATGACAGGCCAAAGCTATAGCCGAGCATGGAATTGAACAGGATCACAAAGGCGGTAAGTGCCATGGCTGCACCCGTCTTGTAAAACGGGCGTGCGAGCAGATTGGCAAGGGTCAGAAGTGTGATGACAAAATATGTGTCAAGCCCCATTTTGCCGTGAAACTCGAACTGCTGCGCAAAGCTGGCCCACCGCTCTGGAAAAACATTGGCTGTAAAGGCGATAACGAGGCCCAAGCCGAGCAGGGCGGTGCGCCGTCTATGTGCCCTCTTGCAGATGATCGCAAATGCCAGACACACCACCGACAGCCCCGTCGCAGGCGAAGTGGCGGCACCGCCCTGATAGGGGGTGAGCAAGAGTGTCAGGCTCAAGTGATCAAGGTAAACAGTGTATACAATAATAAAAAGGGCCGTGACCGCCAACCAGGGGCTGAGCTTTTTCATGCGCTCGATATAGCGCTCTGGTGGGCGGTCCATCGGCAGTGAAACCTCATTGAGAGTCATTTTGCGCCGCCTGTATAATTTGGTTGGAAATGGTTAAAAGAGAATGGTTAACGCTTCCTTAACGCATTCCAGGAAACAGCCTTGACGCTTGGGCACTGTAACGCAGCGGCAAGCAGACTTGCCCTCTGGCAAATCCCACGTCCGCCTGCTAATCACCCAATCGCAAGCAAAGAGGCCGCCATGACAGATGCATTCACCAAGCCAGGACCGCTCGAAGCGAGCCTGAAAGACGCGATCGCTCCGATTGAAGAGATCATCGAGGCTGCGCGCGCAGGCAAGATGTTTGTTCTGGTCGACCATGAAGACCGCGAAAACGAGGGTGACCTTGTCATCGCCGCCGAATTTGCCGATGCGGCCGCTGTCAACTTTATGGCCACCCATGGCCGCGGCCTTATCTGCCTGCCCATGACATCCGAGCGGATCGACCGCTTGGGCCTCCCCATGATGGCTGTGAACAATTCCTCGCGCCACGAGACGGCCTTCACCGTCTCGATCGAGGCCCGCGAAGGCGTGAGCACAGGCATCTCTGCCTCCGACCGCGCACTCACCATCGCCACGGCAATCAACGCGCAAAACACCTCCGCTGCCATCGCGACACCGGGTCATGTCTTTCCTCTGCGCGCGCGCAACGGCGGCGTGCTTGTGCGCGCTGGCCACACAGAAGCCGCCGTCGATATCGCCCGTCTCGCAGGCTGCAAGCCCGCAGGCGTGATCTGTGAAATCATGAAAGACGACGGCTCCATGGCGCGCCTGCCGGATCTTGTGGAGTTTGCCGCCCGGCATGGCCTTCTCATCGGCACAATCTCCGACCTCATCGCCTACCGCCACAAACACGACAACCTTGTCACCGAAACACGCGCCCAATCCGTCACCTCCGAGTTCGGCGGCACATGGGATATGCGCGTCTTCAGCGACCAGATCAGCGGCACAGAGCACATCGCCCTTATCAAAGGCGACGTCACCACCAATGGCCCCGTGCTCGTGCGCACCCATGCGCTCAACGAGCTGGAAGATGTGCTTGGCCTTGGCCCGACACCGTCGGACGAGCTGCACAAAGCCATGCGCAT
Source organism: Lentibacter sp. (assembly GCF_965658795.1). Taxonomy (NCBI): domain Bacteria; kingdom Pseudomonadati; phylum Pseudomonadota; class Alphaproteobacteria; order Rhodobacterales; family Roseobacteraceae; genus Lentibacter; species Lentibacter sp. The sequence continues at coordinate 68,846 of NZ_CBFHTG010000001.1, forward strand.
TGTGGCCGCCGAGGGCCGTGGCGCGGTTATCCTCTTTCGCGAGCCAACCCCGCGCCTGACACTGGCCGAAGACGAAGACGGCCCCCGCATCGTGAAGCATACAGGCATAGGCAGCCAGATCATCGCGAGCCTCGGCATTACAGAAATGACTTTGCTCACCAACTCCCCTAAAACGGTCTATGTCGGCATCGACGCCTACGGCCTGTCGATCACGGGCACACGCCCGATTATGGAGGATTGAGACCATGGCCAGCTCCGTCACACATTACATCCTGCCGCGCCCCTCGTTTGACGCGCCTGTAAAGCTGCTCATCGTGGTCGCACCATACTATCGCGACATCACCAACGACCTGATCACAGGCGCCCGCGCCGAGATCGCTGCAGCAGGGGCAACCTGCGATCTGATCGAAGTGCCCGGCGCCCTCGAAGTGCCCACAGCGGTGGCCATGGCCGAGCGCCTGTCAAACTATGATGGCTATGTCGCTCTTGGCTGCGTCATTCGCGGCGCGACAACCCACTATGAAACCGTCTGCAACGACAGCTCCCGCGCCCTCACGCTTCTGGGGCTGCAAGGCCTCAGCATCGGCAACGGAATCCTCACCGTCGAAAATATGGCCCAAGCCGAAGAGCGCGCAAACCCGGCCGATATGAACAAAGGTGGCGGTGCCGCCGCTGCGGCCTTGCATCTTATCGCTCTCGCCCGTAAGTGGGGCGGTCAGCGCAGCACTCCGGGCTTCAAACCCGAGAGCGAAGAATACCAGCTGGCCCAGAAATCCAAAGGCAACCCTACCGCATGACGCTCTCAGGCAACCAGAAACGCAAAATGAAATCTGCCGCACGGCTCTACACTGTGCAGGCGCTCTTTCAGATGGAACACTCCCACCAGACGGTCGAGGCCGTGATGGTGGAGTTCGAAGATCACCGCTTTGGCGCCTCCTATGACGAGGGCGAGATGCTTGAGGGAGATTCTGCGCTGTTTGCCACGCTCATGAAAAACGCGGTCAACTATCAGGCCGCGATTGACCAAATGACAGACCGCGCTCTTGTGGCCAAATGGCCGCTGGGCCGTATCGACCCGACGCTGCGCGCCCTCTTTCGCGCCGCAGGGGCCGAGATCACCCAGACAGACACGCCGCCCAAGGTTGTGATCACCGAGTTTGTCGAGATCGCCCGCGCCTTCCACCCCGAAGGCAAAGAGCCAAGCTTCGTCAACGCCGTGCTTGACCACATGGCCCGCGAGGCGCGCCCCGAGGCGTTCTAGGCCCCACTCTTTCTTTTTGCTTCAAATATCCTCGCCGAAGGCTCCCGCGCTCACACGGGGGCGCGCGCTGCGTTAAGGGACGCTTTGGCCCGAAACCTGCGTACGCTGCGGTTACTTAATGTCTGTTAACACTTTCCTGTTTGGGCGGTGCACGCATGGTGCACACGCGGTGCACAGGTTTCACCCCCCGAGAATCACGCCACATTTGCGGCGTTAACCTTCTTGGCAGCAGGGTTAATTGATGCGCGACACCACAAATTCGGCCAGCGCGTCCAGCATGTCGCGCAGCGGGTGCGCCGGCAGCACCGTCAGCGCCTCGCGCGCCGCAGCCGCGTAGCCCAAGGCATCCGCGCGCGCGTCGCTCAGCGCGCCATGCTTGTGCAAAAGCGCAATCGCCTGCTCAAGGTCGCCCTCGCGCTGATCGCCTTTTTCAATGGTGCGGCTCCAGAAGGCACGCTCTTCCGCATCGGCCTTGGCCACCGCTTTGATCAGTGGCAAGGTCAGCTTGCGCTCGCGGAAGTCGTCGCCAATGTTCTTGCCAGTCGCGCCGCTAACCCCCTGATAATCCAGTAGATCATCCACAATCTGAAAGGCAATCCCAAGCGCGTCGCCATAGGCAAACAGCGCTTTCACTTGCGCCTCGGGCGCGCCTGCAATCACACCGCCCACCTCGGTGGCCGCCGAAAACAGCGCCGCTGTTTTGCCGCGCACCACTTGCAGATAAACGCTCTCGTCGGTCGCAAGATCCTGCGCCGCCGTGAGCTGCAAAACTTCGCCCTCTGCGATTGTCGCTGAGGCATTGGCCAGAATATCAAGCACCCGCAGATTGCCTGTCTCCACCATCAGCTGGAAGGACCGCGAGAACAGATAATCTCCCACAAGCACAGAAGATTTGTTGTCCCACAAGAGGTTAGCCGTCGGGCGGCCCCGTCGCTTCTCGCTTTCATCGACCACATCATCATGCAGCAATGTGGCCGTATGGATAAACTCGACCGTGGCTGCGAGGTGTATGTGATAGGGGCCGTCATAGCCGCAAAGCTCGGCAGCGGCGAGGGTGAGCATGGGTCGCAAACGCTTGCCGCCCGCCTCCACAAGATGCTGCGTCACTTCAGGGATGCGCGGGGCATGTTCCGAGGCCATGCGGGCGCGGATCAGGCCGTTGACAGCCTCCATCCCTCCCGCCAAATGTGCGGCCAGTCTCTCGTGCGGTTTGTTTGCCAGTTCGCTCACGCTTTTCACGCTCCTGTCAGACGCCTCGACATTCTTGGCCGAATGGTCATATTCACATTATGAAACAGCTTCTTAGCACCAACAATATCGCCGATCTTGCTTTCGCCCAAGCGCTGCTTCAGGGCGAGGGTATAGCCGTGTTTGAAATGGACGTAAATATGAGCGTGCTCGAAGGTGGCATCGGGATTTTTCCGCGCCGTCTGATGGTGGCCGAGGAAGACTACACCGCAGCCGCGCGCACGCTGCGCGACAACGGGCTTGAGCCATATGAGCACCCCTGAGCTGACACATGATGCCTTTCTGGGCGGGCGCTTAAACCTCTGGCAACCAAAGCAAGGGTATCGTGCTGGGGTTGATCCTGTTTTGCTGGCGGCCTGTATCCCTGCCAAAGCGGGCGAAAGCGTGCTGGATCTGGGCTGCGGCGCAGGCGCTGCCGCGCTCTGCCTTGGCACCCGTGTGGAGGGGCTAGAGCTGCACGGCCTCGAGCTGCAACCCTTCTACGCCGACCTGGCGGTGCAAAACGCGGCTGAAAACGGTGTCGCGTTAACGGTTCATAAAGGAAATGTGGCTGATATGCCGGCGGCGTTGAAAGAACGGCGCTTTAACCATGTGATAACCAATCCGCCCTATTTCGACCGTGAGACAGGCTCCAAAGCCAATGATGCGGGCCGTGAAGTGGCCATGGGCGGCGCGTCTTTGTCTCTCTGGCTCGAGGCGGCCGCGCGCCGCCTTGCCCCCAAAGGCTACCTCACGCTCATCTGCCGGGCCGAGCGTGTGCCCGAGCTTTTGGCTGGCTTGCCTGCTTATCTTGGCTCGACAGAGCTCTGGCCCATTGTGCCGCGTGTGGGGCAGCCGTCCCAGCTGGTGCTTTTGCGCGCCCGCCACTCGGGCCGCGCCGCGTTTCGGCTTCATGCGGGGCTGCTCATGCACGAGGGAGCCGCGCACGGGGCCGATGGCGAGAGCTACACCGTGGCTGTGAACGCGGTGCTGCGCCATGCCGCTGCGCTGCCCTTTGCGAAGATTTGACAGCATTTTCCTGCTGATCCTCTCGCAACTGCGGCGTGACATATTATGTTGAGTGTGCTCGACTGAGAGCGCAACATTTTCAGAGGAGATTGCAATGAGCTTGAACGCACATGTCGAAGAACTGAAGAGAAAGCACCAAACCCTCTCGGAACGTGTCGAACACCTTCAACGTGCACCCAGTACGCCAGACTCCGAAATTGCAGAACTCAAAAAGCAAAAACTCAAGATCAAAGAGCAGATTTCCAAAATGGAATCTGACATGGTCGCTGGCTAAAGCCTTGTAAAAAATAGTAAAATGCGCTCCAGAGAAGGTTTTTAGGGGCGTGTTTTACCCGCCAGTCTGAACAAACAACCAGTCTGAAAAAACAGAAAGGGCCACGCAGATCTGCGCGGCCCTGATTTTTTCCGGCTGTTGGCGTTAGACGAAGAATTGACCGCCATTGGCCGAGATTGTTGATCCGTTGATAAAGCCCGCGTCATCAGAGGCCAGAAACGCCACGCAACGCGCGATTTCTTCGGGTTCACCAAGGCGGCCTGTCGGGATCTGCCCGATAATAGACTCGCGCACCTTTTCTGGCACGGCCATAACCATCTCGGTCGCGATGTAGCCGGGGCAAATTGCATTGGCCGTAATCCCCGCCCGCGCGCCTTCTTGCGCCAAAGACTTCACGATCCCAAGGTCGCCGGCCTTCGTCGCGGCGTAGTTGACCTGAGCAAACTGCCCCTTTTGACCATTGATCGAGCTGATGACAATCACGCGGCCAAATTTGCGTTCGCGCATCCCGTTCCAGAGGGGGTGCACCGTGTTGAAAACACCGGTCAAATTGGTGTCGATAACCTCGTGCCACTGTTGGGGTGTCATCTTGTGGAAGGGGGCATCACGGGTGATCCCCGCGTTGGCAACAACCACATCAACCGGGCCAAGCTCTGCTTCGACCTGAGCGATACCTGCAGCGGATTCGTCATAATCGGCGACGTTCCATTTGTAGGTTTTAATCCCTGTCTCAGCGGTAAAAGCCGCCGCGGCCTCATCATTGCCAGCATAGGTCGCCGCAACGTTGTAGCCCTCTGCCTGCAGCTTCTTTGAAATAGCCGCGCCAATCCCCCGTGAGCCGCCTGTGACCAGTGCCGTTCTTGCCATGATGTTCTCCTCCCAAAAAATACTATCGCAATCCTGTTACCAATTAATGCCTGTTTAAGCAATAATATTACTCAGTGAAATGCCATATTCGAATAAAAAAGTCGGGCGCCTGATAAGGCACCCGACTTATGCGTAAGTTGTCTAGGATCAGGGGCGTTCAACACACAGGGCAACGCCCATGCCACCACCGATACAAAGTGTTGCGAGGCCCTTTTTTGCGCCGCGGCGCTGCATCTCGAACAACAAAGTGTTGAGCACACGGCAGCCTGATGCGCCGATAGGGTGACCAATCGCAATAGCGCCGCCATTTACGTTGACGATCTCAGGATCCCAACCCATCTCTTTGTTGACGGCGCAAGCCTGAGCGGCAAAGGCCTCGTTGGCCTCAACCAGATCAAGGTCTGAAACACTCCAGCCTGCTTTGTCGAGAGCCTTGCGGCTCGCGTAAACAGGGCCAACACCCATGATCTTTGGGTCGAGCCCAACAGTTGCATAGGAGGCAATCCGCGCCAGCGGCTGGATGCCGCGTTTTTCGGCATTGTCTGAACTCATCAAAAGCACGCCCGCCGCGCCATCATTGAGGCCTGAGGCATTGGCGGCTGTTACTGATCCGTCTTTGGCAAACGCGGGGCGCAGTTTTTGCATGGCGTCCATTGTTGCGCCGTGGCGGATGTATTCGTCTTGGTCGACGACAATGTCACCCTTGCGTGTCTTGATCGTAAAGGGCGTGATCTCATCGGCAAACTTGCCTGCTTTTTGCGCGGCTTCTGCCTTGTTTTGGGAGGCGACAGCAAACTCGTCTTGCTGGTCACGGCTGATTTGCCATTGTTCTGCAACGTTTTCTGCAGTTTGCCCCATGTGGTACCCGTTGAACGCATCCCAGAGGCCATCGCGGATCATGCTGTCGATATAGCTGACATCGCCCATCTTTGTGCCTGCGCGCAGGTGTGCGACGTGGGGGCTGAGTGACATATTTTCCTGGCCACCTGCGGCAACAATATCAGCATCGCCAAGCTGGATGTGTTGAGCGGCAAGCGCAACAGCGCGCAAGCCCGAACCACAGACCTGATTGATGCTCCAAGCCGCGCTTTCGATGGGAAGGCCTGCATTGATGTGCGCTTGGCGTGCAGGGTTCTGGCCTTGGCCTGCTGTCAGCACTTGGCCCAAAATGGTCTCGCTGACCTCGCCTTTCTCGATACCTGCGCGCTCGACAATGGCTTCGAGCACAGCTGTGCCAAGGTCATGCGCGGGGGTGTTGGCGAATGAGCCGGTGAAAGAGCCAACTGCGGTGCGAGCCGCGGAGGCGATTACGACATTGGTCATGAAGGTTCCTCTCCCAGAAAAAAGCTCAGTCTCATATGTAAGGTGAGCTGTTGTTCTAGGCATACCTTATTTGCTGCAGTGCGACAATATACTGACAGGGCACGGAATGCGTCTGTGTCAGGCGCTGCGCTCGCTTGTCTCCGGGCGGTCCCATACGGGGCGGATTGTTGGGGCTGCGAAATAATAGCCTTGTAGGCAGTTTATTCCAATTTTTATAAGAAAATCAGCATCTTCTGGGGTCTCAACGAACTCTGCGACAGTCAACATATCAAACTGCTCGGATATAGCCTGGAGCGCAGATGTAAGGACCTGATTGTCGTGGTTTTGGCTGATCCCCCGGATGAACTGGCCATCAATTTTGACGATATCGAAGTAGAAATCGCGTAGGTAGCGGAAGGAGGTGTAGCCTGCGCCAAAGTCATCCAGTGCGAAGCTAACCCCTTTTGATTGCAACTCATTCATGAAGCTGATGACCAGTTCCGGGACGGTCATGGCAGAGGTCTCGGTGATCTCGAGAATCAGTCGCTCGCCGACGGTGGCGTTGCGCTGTAGGCCCTGGCGCAGAGTGCGCATCCATCTTGGGTAGCCGATAGAGCGGGCGGACATGTTGATGGACAGGCGCAGGTCGGGCTGGCGGGCAAGTGTGCGCAGGCCCTTTTCGAGCGCGATGCAATCCATGATCCGGCCAAGCTCTGTTGTCTCGATCTCGTTGATGAAGTCTTTTGCGGGAATGATACGGCCTGTTTCATCCGTCAGGCGTAGCAGCGCTTCATAAAAGGCGACCTTCGTGGGAGCTTGCGCCTGAACAATGGGCTGGTAGGCCAGCAAAACCTGCTTGTTGCGCAGTGCCGTCTCAACCATCTGCAAGACTGATTTGTCGCGCGCGGCGACGGCATAGCCCAGAGGGTTTGAAATATCGTTGTTGCCTGTCATCTGCGCTCTGTGTCTTTTAGTCATCGTATCACTCCCAAGTGATGCCAAGAGAGTGCTAAGCTTTGAGGGCTATTTGCTAACAAGCGTTTAAATGGCAGGATTGTCTAAAATTGCGCAAACCATTGAAATAGGGGGAAATATTTTGGACAGATGTGGCTGGCATGGGGATGATCCGTTCTACATTCGCTATCATGACGAAGAGTGGGGCGTGCCGGAATGGGACGGCCGCGCGCTCTGGGAGAAGCTTGTGCTGGATGGCTTTCAGGCCGGGCTGAGCTGGATTACGATTTTACGCAAGAGAGATAACTTTCGTGAAGCTTTTCAAGGGTTTGACCCTGAAGTCATCGCGACTTGGGGGGAGCAGGATGTGATGCGTTTGTTGGCCAATGAGGGGATCATTCGCCACCGTGGCAAGGTTGAAGCTACCATCACAAATGCCCGTGCCTATCTTGAGATTGAGGCCAGGGAGGGCTTCTCCGAGTACTGCTGGAGCTTTGTTGGCGGGGCGCCACTGGTCAACCGGTTTGACAGTTTGGGGGCCGTTCCGCCGCAGACCGAAATCTCGCAACAATTTTCCAAAGATTTGAAGGCACGTGGGTTCAAGTTTTGTGGGCCGACGATTGTTTATGCCTGGATGGAGGCCTGTGGGCTTGTGAATGATCACCTGACAACCTGCTTTCGCCACGAAGAGGTGAAGGGGCTTTGAGCCCTTATTTTATGGGGTTTCGGGTATTATAGCCCGAATTCCATAGGGCTGCCTAAACGCATCGGGCGCGGCGGTTCTGCGGCTTTGGGCGCAAAATCTGCTGTGTGGCAGGCTATGTGGCATCCTGTGTGGCAGCCTGTATGGACAGCGCTATGCACAACGAAGGGTTCACCATGTCCTATGCTTGCGCGCGGTGCAGCCGCGCGCGAGTCGGATTTTGCGTCGCAAAGCTTGAAGCCCGCGTGTGCCGCCTAGCCTTTGGCGGCCGCTATAAACTGGTCAATCAGCTCTGGTGTGATCGACCAGTCGCAGACGAGGCGGCAGGGCAAAAGCGCGTCTGCATCCCCGGTCTCCACATCGCCTGCGAGCACATAGTAGCGTGCGCCAGCGGCCGCGAGGCGCTGGTGTGCTGCGCGTGGCAGTTCCGCAAAGATCATATTGGCATCGGTGCGGCTTGTGATCACTGCGCCTGCAACGGTGTTCAAGCCGTCAACAAGCCGTGCGCAGTTGGCGTTGGCTTGCCTGGCCGCACGCAGCCAGAGATCATCGGCCAGATAGGCCTGCATCTGGGCTGAGAGGTAGCGGTGCTTGGAGAAGAGATGCGCACCGCGTTTGCGGCGCAGCTCAAATTCCCAAGCTTTTGCAGGGTCAAAAAAGATGACCGCTTCCACACCCATGCAGCCGTTTTTTGTGCCACCGAAAGACACGGCATCGACGCCTGCTTTCCATGTCATTTCAGCCGCAGTACAGCCAAGAGCAGCCTGTGCATTGGCAAAGCGCGCACCATCCAGATGCACGCCAAGCCCGAAGGATTTGGCGACATCGGCCAAAGCCTTGATCTCTGCAACCGTATAGACCGCGCCGCGCTCTGTGACCTGGGTGATGGAAACCGGGCCGCGCTGCGGGCCGTGGACGCCGCGTGTTTCTTCGCCTTCAATGGCGGTGCGCAGCGCTTCGGGTGTCATCTGGTCTTGGGTGCCGACAAGGGTGAGCTTGGCACCCGCCGAGTAGAACTCGGGCGCGTTGCACTCATCTTCGTGGATATGCGCCGTGGGAGAGCAAAAAACCGTTTCGTAGGGCGCGCACATCGTTGCGAGGGCCAGCGCGTTGGCGGCTGTGCCTGTGGCAACAAGATAGACAGCAGCCTCTGGCGCTTCAAATATCTCGCGGATGCGGGTGCGGACTTCGTCCATGATGTCGTCAGCCCCGTAGGGCATGGCGTAGCCTTGGTTGGCCGCGGCGATGGCTGCCAGAACTTCGGGGTGCGCGGGGCCTGCATTGTCGGAGGCGAAATACATCAGGTTGGCTCCTCTATGATGTGCTCTTCCCAGTCGTCTTCGGATATTTCAAACTCTGGCACAGTGCGGTGCTGCATGGAAACCCCTGCGGCATGAACGCTCTCGGCTGTGCCGCTGATAAGCGGGTGCCAGTCAAACAGCGGCTTGCCCTCCCAGAGCAGTTTGTAGGCGCAGGTTTCCGGCATCCAGTAGAGGTGCTCATCCAGCGTATCGGGTTTGAGGCTGATACACTCGGGCACAAACTGGTGGCGCGTTTCATACTGGGCGCAGCGGCAGGTTGTGTCATCAAACAGGCGGCAGGCCACGCGGGTGAGCGCGACGTCGCCAGTGTCTTCGTCTTCAAGCTTGTTCAGGCAGCATTTGCCGCAGCCATCACAGAGCGCTTCCCACTCTTTTGCGCTGAGGTCTTTCAGCTTCTTATGCTCCCAAAAGCGGGGGGCAAGGCCTGTGCGCTCGATCGGGTCTTTTGGCTCGTTCATAGCGCGCTCAGGATTGAGCGGGCGCGGTCACAGTCTGCATGCATCTGGGCTATAAAACTCTCAAGGCTGTCAAAGGTGTCTTCGCTGCGCAGGTACTCCACCAGCGCCACAGAGAGTGTCTCTCCGTAGAGATCGCCTTTGAAGTCAAAAATATAGGTCTCAAGGTTGGGTGTGTTTTCCCCAAACATGGGGCGCGTGCCAAGAGACGCGGCGCCTGTGTAGCGGCCTGCGTGCGGGCCTGTGAGCACATCAACCTCTACGGCGTAGACGCCGAATTTGGGCAGATGCAGACCTGTGAGGTGCATATTGGCTGTGGGGAAGCCGAGCTCGCGGCCACGTTTTTCGCCGTGCTCAACGGGGCCTTCAAGGCGGTGCCAATGGCCCAGCATTGTGGCGGCGTCGCGCGGGCGACCGTCCGACAGGGCGGTGCGGATGGCGGTTGACGAGATCTGCGCGTCTTGGGCGGTGACAAGTTTGGCCACAGTCACGCCAAAGCCAAGCTCTTTGCCGTAGGTGACAAGGTCGGGTGCTGTGCCTGCGCGCGCCTTGCCAAAGCAGAAGTCTTCGCCGATGACGACGTGAGACAGGCCAAGCCCCGCGCTGATCACATCATGGGCAAAGGCCTCTGGTGTCAGGGCTGCCAACGCCTCGTTGAAGGGGAGCTCGTAAAGGTGGCTGACGCCGAGCTTGGCGAGCCTGCTTTGGCGGGCTTGTGGGCTCATCAGGCGAAAGGCGGCAGTGTGTGGTGCAAAATAGGCGCGCGGATGAGGCTCGAATGTGAGCACCCCAAGCGGTGCGCCTGTGGTGGCGCCTGCCTTGCGGGCAAGGTCGATGACGGACTGGTGGCCAAGGTGCACACCGTCAAAGTTGCCAATGGCAACGGCAGCGCCGCGGTCATCGGGCGCGACATCATGATATGAGCGGATCACTCGCATGGCGCTTGGGTAGCGCTCTCATGCGCCGCGTGCAAGAGTGCGTGCGCGTCTTTCAATCGGGTTTGCAGATGTTGGGGAGTAGATCCTGATATTTCTGCCAGCGCCCGATGGAGGCTGTGTTAACGGGTTGGCGGGCTTGGGCGAAGCTGGCTGTGCGGATCGCCCCCTTGTCTTTGGACAGGTCTGCCACCCCGATCGGCGCGAGGCCACAATACTCGGTTATTTGAGCGAGTGTATCTTCGGGCGCACGGACAAGGGCATCATAATCGATGCGCAGCATGGGAACCGAGCGCGCCTCCCAGGCCGCAAGCTGGGCTTCAAAGGCTGCCATTTTCTGCATGAGCCAATCTTCGCGGAAGGTGAAATTCATCGGCGCGGCGTTGAAGTAGGCGCGATAGGCCGAGGCAGCAACATCGCGTGGGTCGCGATCCATGACGATGAGCTTTGCATTGGGGAAGGCCCGCAGGATCCAGCCGAGATAGGCTCCATTTTCAGGCATTTTGTCGAGGGTGAAAGGGGCGGGCGGGACCAAAGCTTGCAATGCGCTATAGGCCGTGCGCAGGCTGGCAAGCGTTTGGGCATCAAAACCTGCGCGGAAATGACGGCCGACGGCGGCCACTTCGCCCATACTGCTCACCTCTGGTGAGGCCGAGAGAAGACGGTCAAGCAAGGTCGTGCCAGAGCGGATCATACCTGTGATGAAAATGGGTGTGGGCGTGTGGACCGCAATGTCTTCAACCGCGCTGTCGTCATAGGCTGACAGGATATCCTTGTAGGCCTGTGTATCGGCTCTAACGTCATAGCGGCGGTCTTTGGCGTAGAGCCTGTTCGCCTCTGCAAGATATTGAAGGTGCTTGGCGTGATCGCCCGATTTTTCGGCAAGCTCGGCACGGGCCATGGCAAGATGCCCCTGTTCGGCTGTCGTCTGGGCTTTGGCCGCCAGTGTATTTGCCTTGGCCTCAAGAGCCTCGATATCGGCTTCTGTTGCGAGCTCTGCTAATGTGCGCAGCGCCTCAAATTGCTGCTCTGGCGCATCAAGCAATGCGCGAAAACCGGCGGCGGCCTCTTTGAAGTCACCCATTTCCATTTTGCGCCAAGCGAGGTTGAAGCGATGCGTAGGCTCAAGGGGCGCCAGAGTGACCGCTGCCTTGGCTGCGGTCAGTGCTTTGTCTTCCTGATTGGTAAAAGCATAGCTCTGGCTTAAAGCGGTTTGCGCCAGCGCGTTTGAGGGGGCGAGTGCATAGTAGTGTAGAGCCGCGGGCAGATCGCCTTTGGCCTCGGCAAGGCGGCCCGCGAGAAAGAAGTGGTCTTCATCAGGGGCCTTGGCGAGCAGGCTTGCAATACGGATTTCGGCCTCCTGTAGCGCGCCGCGCTGGAGGCAGAGTTTGATTGCACTGGTGCCGAGCTGTGTGTCTTCTGGAAAGCGCTTCTGGCCAAGATCAAGCAGCTCAAGCGCACGGGGCAGCTGGCCAAGCTCGGCTTCACAAAGGCCAGCATTGAGGTAGGCTGCTGCCGGAGCATGGCCTGTGTTGATGGCGCGGATAAAATGATTGCGAGCGTCTTTTTGTTTCTTCAGCTGGAGCGCAACAAGCCCGGCCGCCATCAGAAGTGCAGGGCTTTTGGGCTGTGACTTCAGGGCCGCCTTGGCCTCTTTTTCGGCGCTGCGAGGAGACCGGGCTGCTTTTTGCAAGATCGCTCGGCTGAGGGGGAAGGCTGGATCGGTTTGCAAAACGTCTCGCTGATATCAGATTGGGACCAGTGCCTTGTGTGACGCCGTTTCGTCTGGTTGTCTACTGCGGTTGAGGCTGTCTCAATCAAACTTGCCTGACGGGGCGAGCACGGTTGCTTCTCCGATCAGAACTTTTTTACCATCAACAAGGCAGCGGGTTTCAAGCTGGACGCGGCGTTTGGCGATGTCGATGCCAATCACTTCGACTTCGGCAACAACTGTATCGCCAGGGCGGACAGGCGCGAGAAACTTGAGGCTTTGGCCCATGTAAACGGTGCCGTGGCCGGGGAGCTGCTCGCCGATGACCGCGGAGATCAGGCCTGCTGTCAGCATTCCGTGGGCGATGCGCCCTTCAAAGATGGTATCCTGCGCATAAGCCTCATCAAGGTGAACCGGGTTGCGGTCGGTTGAGACCTGGGCGAACATCTCGATATCTTCATCTGTGATGGTTTTGCGCACATGGCGTGTCATGCCCATCTCGATTTCTTCGATGGTGATCGTTCCGCGGGGCAGGTTATCCAACATTTCGCCCTTCCTCTCGTGCTACAGATTCGGCCTTGCTTGGTAATATTTGGGCCGTATGAGGCCCAATGTTGAAACTTTATTACTTTGCGAGTGCAGAAAAATCAAGAAAAAACTCGCGTCTCCCACGCCTCGCAACAGGGCGCAGGTGGCTTGTTTTCGCCTGCTGTTGCCTGTGGCTTAGCGCAAGCGCCCGATGGCGAATGTGGGGGTGACCCTCTCTTTGGCGACAAAAGCGTCCAGAGCTTCTGGGTCGGGCTCTTGGGTTGTCTTGGTTTCGGCTGCGGCCAAGCCACCCGTGATGAAGAGCGAATCTATGTCTTCGCCTTGCGCGCCCTGGATATCGGTGTGGATGCCATCTCCTATCGCGAGAATGCGCCCTGTCTCGACCTTGCTGCCAAGGGCCACGAGGCGGCGGCGGGCGAGATCGTAGATGGGGGGGTGTGGCTTGCCAAAGTAGAGGCTTTCACCGCCCATTTCCGTGTAGAGCTGCGCCAGCGCGCCCGCGCACCATTCGCGCACCTCGCCACGGTCAACCACGATGTCGGGATTGGCGCAGAGCAGCTTCATGCCTTGGGTCTTGGCGTAGAGAAAATCAGCGCGGTTCACGCTGGGGTCGGCCATCGGATCAAACGGGCCGCAGCAGACGATGCCTTCGGCCTCTTGCAGCGGCACGCGGGTGATCGGGGCCGGTGTTTCGATAAGTTCGAGCGGCTCAAAGAAGCCTGCATCGCGCGCCCATTCGCCCATGAAGTAGACTTTCTCGCCGACCATCCCGCGAAAGAGGGCCGCGCGGGCGGAATCACCTGAGGAGGCAATGTCGTCATAGGCATCTTCGGGCACGCCGAATTCGCCGAGCTGGGCCGCAACGCCTTCGCGGGGCTTGGGGGAGTTGGTCACAAGAATAACGACCCCGCCTGTGGCGCGGTAGGCCTGCAGCGCGGCGACGGCCTCGGGGAAGGCTGTCACGCCGTCGTGCACACAGCCCCAAAGATCAACGAAGAGGGCTTCGTACTGGCTGGAGATTTCGCTGAGGGCGGGAATGATACGGGTCATGGGGGGCTCCTGTGTTGGCGCGGTTATGGCAGGGCCGTGCTGGCATTGGAAGAGGGGTTGCGCCGCAGCTTTGCTGCGCCGCGGTGGGGCGGATTTGGCAAATCCGCCCAAAGGGGTGTGAGGCTGCGCGTTTGGGTGGCACCCGCCTGTTGAGGCCGTGGGAGCCTCCGGCGGGGATATTTTGAGCAAAAAGAAAGAGCTAGAGATGCTCTAGAATGAGAGGGGCGAGGAGGTCGGCCCATTTGGCATAGGCTTCTTCTGAGGGGTGAAAGCCATCGCGCGCGATGTACTGGGGCGCGAAGGGAAGGTTGAGCGGGCTGTGGTGGAGCCTTGAGCTTGTCTGGCAAATCTTTGCGAGGGTCGCATCAAGCGCTGCGGCATCGGCGCCGAGAATAAACCGCAACGGCTGGGGCAGCAGTGGAAACTGACCCATTGGCGGCAGGCCCGAGCGGAAAATATGGTTCACAGCAAATTTTTGCTGGAGCAACACGTGCAGGGCGTCTTGCTGGGCTTGCCAGCGCGACGGGGCGGTGAGGCGTGTCACATCATTGACGCCGAGTATGACAAGCGCGCCATCAAAGCTCTGTGGGGGACGTTTGTTCAGGTAGGAGAGTGTTGAGGCTGTGGTTGCGCCTGTCTTCGCTTCAAGGTGCCACTTGAGACGGCACGCTGAACCGAGGCGCTTGGCCAGTTGGCCCGAGAGTGCCTGTGCCTGATGGTCTGCCCCGACGCCAGCTGCGGAACTGTCACCGAGTATCAGGAGGCGATAGTCTTTGCCTTGGCCCGTTTCTCCCTGTCGCGCGCCTTGCGCTTCGGGCAGCAGCAGGGCGCTTTGGCGCACTCTCAGCGCCTGAAGGGCGAGAAGCGGTGAGAGCGCAAGTTTGAGCAAGCTATTGGGCATGTCGGTCAACCGATTGAAAAAGGCGCGTGGGCTATCGCCCCGTAAAGCGCCAGCCAGCCGAGGATGTTAAGGGCTGCCATTGTGTTGAGCTGCCAGCCAAAGGGCTGTTTGCGGGTTTTGTGGTGAAAGAGCTTCTGGCCGAGTTTCAGCGCAGGCCAACCGCCCAGAAGCGCCAGCTGCAACAGGGCTTTTTCCGGAATGCGTCTGCGCTCTTGGGTGGCGCAGAGTTTGTCCCAGCCAAAGACCACAAGGGACAGAAGGTTGAGGGCGGCAAGTGCGAGGATATAGACCATCGTCACGACAAGGGCGCCGCGATGGGCGCCCTTGCTGCTGTATCAAACTGTGAGGTTCGGGATAATCTGCTTTTTGCGGCTCATGATACCCGGCAGAACGACTGTGTCGCCTGTCACTGTGGCGCCGAAGCTTTTCTCGGCGACGGTTTTCACAAGGTCATTGGGAACCAGAAGCGTGGCTTCTTCGTTGAGAATATCCACAACGAAGAGCAGCACCTGATCAACGCCGTCTTCGGCGGCGACGGTTGTCATGCTGTCCATCAGGCTGGCTTTGCGTGACAGAACGGTGTCAGGCGCGGTTGTTTCCAGAACAGAGACACGGAAGCTCTTGCCGCCTGCATCGTATTCCTTGCTGTCCATGCGCAGAAGCTCTGCATCGGAGAAGGCCGACACATCGGACTTGGCCGCGAACATTTCGGCTGCATATTCGGCGATGTTGATGCCGAGGTCGCGCGCGAGCTGCTCGGCCACGGCTTGGTCATGTGGTGTTGTGGTGGGGGAGCGGAACGCGAGCGTGTCTGACAGAATGCAGGCAAGAGCTGCGCCTTTGGCCCAGTCCGGCATTTGGGCCGCGTCGTCCCCCATAAGGTCGATCATCAGCGTGGCTGTGCAAGCCAGCGGGCGGATGGTGATTTCGATCGGGCCTTTTGTCTCAAGGCCGCCGACGAGCTTGTGGTGGTCGATGATGGCTTGGATATCGGCGGTGTTGACGCCAGCGGGCAGCTCGGCGGGGTTGTTTGTATCAACGATCACGCAGGGCTGGCCCTCGTCCAGATCGGCGATGATGCGAGGCTTGGGGAGATCCCATTTCTCAAGCATGAAGGCGGCTTCTGTGTTGGGCTCGCCAAGAAGAACGGCCTCTGCGGGCACGCCTTTGACCTCGTTGAGGTACCAAGCCCAGAGGATGGGTGAGCCTGTGCTGTCGGTGTCGGGGGATTTGTGGCCCAAAACGAGGGTTTTCATAAACGCTGCTCCTACAAGATTAAGCTGATTTGCGCGCCTTATAGGCTTATGCAGCGGGCTTGTCACGGGGGAGGATGCAGGGCAAATTGCCCCCATGACAAAGCTGAAAGAAACCGAGCTCTATGCGCCTGTGAAAGCCTTCCTTGAAGGCTTGGGCTATGAGGTGAAGGGCGAGGTGGGCGCGGCTGATGTGGTGGCGCGCCGTGCGGGGCAGGAGCCTGTGATTGTCGAGCTGAAAACCGGGTTTTCGCTGCAGCTGTTGCACCAGGCGGTGGCGCGGCAGCGGCTCACCGACAGTGTTTATGTTGCTGTGCCGCGGTGGAAGGGGCGTGCCGGCTGGAAGGCGTTTAAGGCTAATGTGGGCTTGTGCAAGCAGCTGGGGCTCGGGGTTCTTTCGGTGAATCTGGCTGAGGGCACAGCGCAGGCGCATAGTGACCCCGCAGCATTTCAGCCGCGCAAGACCAAAGCCAAGAAGGCCGCCTTGATGCGCGAGTTTGACGGGCGCGAGGGCGACCCGAACCTTGGGGGCATGAGCCGACAGACCATTGTGACAGCCTATCGGCAGGGCGCGGAGAAATGCGCGCGCCATTTGGCGGCGCATGGGCCGTGCCGTGGCCGTGATGTGAAAGATGCAACAGGCGTTGCGCGCGCGACCATGATGATGCGGGCCAATCACTACGGATGGTTCGAGGCTGTTGAGAAAGGGGTCTACACACTCAGCCCGGCGGGGCGGGCGGCTTTGGAGGCGGCAGTCTGATCTTGCGCTTGTGATTTTTGGGAAGATTGGTAAAGCTAGCTGTGTAATGTTTTGGAGCTGCCCCAATGACCAGTAAATCTTTTTTTCTTTCTGCTATCGCCTTTTCAATGATTGCAAGCCTGTCTGCCTGTGGTTCGCGCAACGCCGGTGAAACGCTTGTTCAAGTTCAGATGAGCGAAGCCTCCTACCAGAACCTTTATGGCGCTTATGCCAACACTTGTGACTCGGTGGCGGGCGACGCCTGCAACTGAGCGGCGCGCTGGCCCTAGGCCTTCTGCCTGACAAATTCTGACACTATGCGCACGATTTCGGGCGCGAGCATGGGCGTGATGATATGGCCCATGCCCTTTATGGCGTGGTGGCTGCTGCCTTTGATGTGTGCGGCGATCTCGGCGCCCAGATCTGGCGGTATGAGCGTGTCATCAAGCCCGTGGATGACACAGCAGGGCAGGTCGAGCGCTTTGAGCGCCGGGCGTCTGTCTGGTGCGCTCATCGTCGCCAGAAGCTGGCGGTTGATGCCGGCGGCTTTTGGCCCGCCGCGCAGGTAGGCGGCTTGGGCTTGGGCGCGGATGTAGGCCTCGCTTGCGGGGTAGCCAGGGCTGCCCCATATCCCGTATTCCGCCACCAGCGCGTCTTGCGCGGCCTCAAGCGAGGCATCCTCACGCGCAACCAGCTTGGGCAGTAGCTCGGCCACGGCGCCACGCTCCACGAGGGGGCGGCAGGTTGTCATCACGAGTGTGTCGGTGAGGATGCGTTCTGGGTGCTGGATGGCCAAGAGCTGCGCGATGGCCCCGCCCATGGAGATGCCGAAGATATGTGCGCGCCCGATATCCAGTGTGTCCATGAGGCCGATCACATCGCAGGCCATGTCCGACAGGCTGTAGGCGGCGCGAATCTCTTCGCCTGCGAGCGCCTTTGCGATGATGTCATCAGCCTCTGCGGGGGCTGTGGCGGTGTCAAAGCGGGTGGATAGCCCAACATCGCGGTTGTCAAAGATGATGGTGCGAAAGCCCGCGGCGACAAACCCTGTGATCAGGTTTTCAGGCCAGTGGACCAGCTGTGTGCCAAGGCCGCGAATGAGGATGAGTGCAGGATTGGCTGTGTCGCCGTGATCCTGAACTTCAAGAGTGATGCCATTGGCTTTGACTTGCATGGGGGTTCCTCAGTTGAGCGGCAAACGCGTGATGGTGTAGCCCTCGGCGGCGAGCCGGTTGAGCAGGCCAGCCTCACCCGAAAGATGGGCGGCACCGACGACGACAAGCATGGTGTTTTCTGGGGCTGCGGCCAGCTCTGCCAGCCATGCTGCGTTGCGGTCGGTGAGCAGGAGCTTTTCAAAAAGGGCGAAATCATCAGCCGCGCTTGGCCCGCCCGTTTGCAGCGAGAGCGCCTTGGTGTACGCCCAGATGAGCGCGATCTCTTCGGCGATGTAGCTTTGATAGAGCGTTTCCATCATGTCGTCAGGGTTGACGAGCTCAAGCAGGGAGAGGCGCAAAAGCTCGATCTGTTTTTCCGGGCTGAAGGCATCAAAGAGTTTGGCGGCTGTGCGGTAGTCTTCGATTGAACGCGTCGGCAGGCCCTCTGCGGCCAGTGCTTGGGCCAAGGCACGGTCGATGCCAAGTTCGCCACTTTGCATCAAGCGCAATTTGCAGGGGCTCATGCCGAGCATCATCGAGACAAAGAAAGGCTTCATCTTGGCCGTGAGAAAGCCGGGAAAGCCGCGCGCCTGCATCTTGCTTTGCACCGAGGCCCATTCTGCGGGTGTGAGCAGCTCGGGCAAGGTCGGCCCTTGGCTGGCAAACATCATGTCTGGCTCTTGCTGAACGGCCCGTTCAAAGCGCTGGGTGTCTGCGGCGTCCATCTCGAAATATGTCACATCGGCAGCTTCGGCGAGAGGTAGGAGCCGCTCAAGGTGGGCCTCGGTTAGGGCGTGGGGCAGGTGGTAGCTGCCAAAAAAGGTGAGGGTGCGCGCGCCTTTGGTGGCCCGCCAGTGCAGCCCTTCGGGAAAAGGATGCGCCGCCGCCGCATCGCGCAGGCTGTCCAGCTCGGCTGTGGCCATGGTGTGGAAGAGATTCTGCCCGCCGCATGCGTCGGCTCGGGCAAGGGTGGGCAAGCAAAAACAAACAGAAAATAGGACCGCGCGCAGCATCTTGGCCTCCTTGGTGGCTGGCCAAAGGCTAAGCTGGGCTGCGGGGCTGCGCAAGCGGTGCAAATTTTCTTCACGCATTCCTTGACTCACAATCGCAGGCTCCTTACTTGTTCGCTGCTGGCACTCGCATCTGGTGAGTGCTAACGCCCCGGATGGGTTTCCAGACGGGTTAAACAGAAACTCAAGCGTAAGGAGCCTCGAGAGATGGCATTTACACCGCTTCACGACCGCGTTGTCGTTCGCCGCGTAGAAGGCGAAGAAAAAACAGCTGGCGGCCTGATCATTCCCGAAAGCGCAAAAGAAAAGCCTGCTGAGGGCGAAGTTGTTTCCGTTGGTGCAGGCGCACGCGACGAAGGCGGCAACCGCGTTGCTATGGACGTTAAAGCGGGCGACCGCGTGATGTTTGGCAAATGGTCCGGCACAGAAGTCACGATCAATGGCGAAGAGCTCTTGATCATGAAAGAATCCGACATCATGGGCATCATTGCCTAACTGTCTCCCCCGAAATTCAAGAAATTAGGAGCAAACTATGTCAGCTAAAGACGTAAAGTTTGGAACCGATGCCCGCAACCGGATGCTCAAAGGTGTGAACACACTGGCCGATGCGGTTAAGGTTACACTGGGTCCAAAAGGCCGTAACGTTGTTCTGGACAAATCGTTCGGCGCACCCCGCATCACAAAAGACGGTGTATCTGTTGCCAAAGAGATCGAGCTTGAAGACAAGTTCGAGAACATGGGCGCACAGATGGTCAAAGAAGTGGCCTCACGCACCAATGACGAAGCCGGCGACGGCACAACAACTGCGACAGTTCTGGCGCAAGCCATTGTCAAAGGCGGCATGAAATCAGTTGCAGCGGGCATGAACCCGATGGACCTGAAGCGCGGTATCGACCTTGCGACAAGCAAAGTTGTTGCAGCGATCAAAGCCGCAGCCCGTGACGTGACTGGCACAGATGAAGTTGCCCAAGTTGGCACGATCTCAGCCAACGGCGAGCGCGAAATCGGCCAGCAGATCGCAGATGCGATGCAAAAAGTTGGCAACGAAGGCGTTATCACTGTTGAAGAGAACAAAGGTCTGGAAACAGAAACCGTTGTTGTTGAAGGCATGCAGTTTGACCGCGGTTACCTGTCACCCTACTTCGTGACAAACCCGGACAAAATGGTTGCCGAGCTGGAAGACTGCTTGATCCTTCTCCACGAGAAGAAGCTTTCTTCACTGCAAGCCATGGTTCCGCTCCTTGAGCAAGTGATCCAGTCACAAAAGCCACTTCTCATCATCGCAGAAGATGTTGAAGGCGAAGCGCTGGCGACACTTGTTGTCAACAAGCTCCGTGGCGGCCTGAAAATTGCGGCTGTTAAAGCACCCGGCTTCGGCGACCGCCGCAAAGCCATGTTGCAAGACATCGCGATCCTCACAGGTGGTCAGGTTATCTCTGAAGACCTCGGCATGAAGCTTGAGTCTGTCACAATGGACATGCTCGGCACAGCCAAGAAGATCTCCATCACCAAAGACGAAACAACAATCGTTGATGGCGCTGGTAACAAAGCCGAAATCGAAGCGCGCGTGGCACAGATCCGCACGCAAATCGAAGAGACAACATCTGACTACGACCGTGAAAAACTCCAAGAGCGTGTTGCGAAACTCGCGGGTGGTGTTGCTGTTATCCGCGTTGGCGGCATGACAGAAGTGGAAGTAAAAGAGCGCAAAGACCGTGTTGATGACGCTCTGAACGCCACACGCGCTGCCGTACAAGAAGGTATCGTTGTGGGCGGTGGTGTTGCACTCGTGCAAGCAGCCAAGTCACTTGACGGCCTCAAAGGCGACAACAGCGACCAAGACGTCGGTATCTCGATCGTGCGTAAAGCCATCGAAGCGCCCCTGCGTCAGATTGCTGAAAACGCTGGTGTTGACGGTGCGGTTGTTGCGGGCAAGATCCGTGAAAGCGACGACCTCAAGTTCGGCTTTAACGCGCAAACAGAAGAATATGGCGACATGTTCAAGTTTGGCGTTATCGACCCTGCGAAAGTTGTTCGTACAGCTCTGCAAGACGCAGCCTCAGTTGCCGGTCTCTTGATCACAACAGAAGCTATGGTTGCTGACATCCCGTCGAAAGACGGCGGTGGCGCAGG
Source organism: Lentibacter sp. (assembly GCF_965658795.1). Lineage (NCBI taxonomy): Bacteria > Pseudomonadati > Pseudomonadota > Alphaproteobacteria > Rhodobacterales > Roseobacteraceae > Lentibacter > Lentibacter sp. Next base: position 89,675 of record NZ_CBFHTG010000001.1, read on the forward strand.
CGGCGGCATGCCCGACATGGGCGGCATGGGCGGCATGATGTAAGACGAATTCGCTTAGCGAATTCTGTCTTCCTGAACAGCACTTTGCACAGCAAAGTGACTGAGCAGGTCAAGCCGAACACAGATAGAAGGGGCGCTCCGTTCGGGGCGCCCCTTTTCTTATTGGCCCAATGCTCTAAGAGAGAGCCATGAGTAAAAGCACAGCTATGTTCCCGTCGTTTGCCCGCCCGATGCAGGCGCATGAAGCCGATCAAGTCGATGCGCTGTTGCGCGCGGCATTTGATGGGGCCGAGGAGGCGGCGCTTGTCGCGCGTCTGCGCAAGCAGGGCGCGATTGCGGGTGAGGTTGTCTTGCCTTTGGGGGATGAGGTCATCGGTTACTATGCGCTCGCGCAGATGGTTGCGCCCAAAGGCTGGCTCTGCCTTGCACCAGTGGCCATTCGGCCTGACTGGCAGCGCAAGAAGCATGGCAAGCGCATGATCGGCCAGCTCGTGGCTTGGGCCGAGGCTGCGGGGCAGACACTTGTGGTGTTGGGCCAACCTGCCTTTTACGAGGCGGCCGGCTTTTCCAGCGCGGCGGCGCAAAACCTGAAGACGCCCTACGACGCTGCGTTTACGCTTCTGGCGGCGTCAGCCGAGGGCGCGCCGCAGGAGACCTTGGTCTATCCCCCCGCTTTTGGAGGGATCTAAAGGTGCGGCTCTTTCTGCTCGTCGCGCTCACAATGCTGGCCTTTGCTGCCAACTCTGTTCTCAACCGTCTTGCGCTGGTGGATGGTGCGGCAGGCGCGGCAAGCTTTGCGGCGCTTCGGCTGCTATCGGGCGCTGTGGTGCTGGCGCTGCTTTTGGTCTGGCGTGGGCAAGTTTCATGGCGGCCTGACACAGCGGTAGGGCCACTGGCGCTTCTGGCCTATGTCTTGGGCTTTTCTTTTGCCTATGTGAGCCTTGATGCGGGGTTTGGGGCGCTTATCCTTTTTGGCGGCGTACAAGTGACGATGTTTGCAGGCGCTCTCTGGCGTGCTGAGGCGGTTCCTCCGCTGCGGTGGGCCGGGGCGCTGCTGGCGTTTGCGGGCCTTGTCTTTCTGATGTGGCCAAGCGGCGCGCTGTCCGTGCCTTTGGCGGGGGCAGGGCTGATGCTTGTGGCCGCTGTGGGCTGGGGGGTCTATTCGCTCCTTGGCGCGGGCGCGCGCGACCCGCTGGCTGCGACGGCGCGCAATTTTGTGTGGGCAACGCCTCTTGCCCTGCTGATGGCGGCTGTTTTTTGGGATGGTATGAGCACGATAGGCGCTGTGCTGGCGGTGGTTTCGGGGGCTGTCACCTCTGGTCTGGGCTATGCGCTCTGGTACAAGGTGCTGCCCTCAATCCCTGCGAGCGTCGCGGCTGTTGCACAGCTCACCGTGCCGATTCTGGCGCTGGCGGGCGGGCTGGCCTTTTTGGGCGAGGACGTAAGCTGGCGCTTTGCCGTTGCCGCGAGCATGGTTTTGGGGGGTGTTGCGCTGTCGCTTTACCGCAGCAAAGGCTCCAAAGCGTCATAACCCATACCGTCGCCCCAAGCGATCTCGGGCAGGCTGTCGGGCTTGTAGCGGATGTTGGCCAGCTCTTCGCGGCTGAAGAACTGCCGCTTTGTCACAATCTGCTCGGTGTCTTCCCAGCTGTCGCTGAGGGTGCCTGAGGTGATTGTGCAGCGGAAATAGAGATCAACCTGATGAAAGCCACGCTCTGGCGCGTGAAACTCGTTGATGAGACAGGGCGCGCCCACCGCGATGCGCAGGCCCGTCTCTTCATAGACTTCGCGCGCAAGGTTTTCTGGCAAAGACTGGTGCGGATCGGCGCCGCCGCCCGGGGCGCACCAGAGGTCCGAGACACCTTCGGGAAAGGCGTTGACCATGAGCAGCTTGCCCTCCTGCAAGATGATTGCGCGGGTTGCGAGGCGGATGGGGCGGTGAGACATGGCTGTGCTCCTTTGCTCTTTCATAGGCCAGCCAATAGGACTATCTCAAGCGCATGCGTTATACCCTGGCCTTTTTCCTATGTTTTTTGCCTGCAGTTTTGCGGGCTGATTGTGTTGTGCTTTTGCACGGGCTGGCGCGCAGTGATGCTTCTCTATATCTGCTGGAAGAAGTGTTGCAGGAGCAGGGCTATACAGTTGTGCGCCCCAATTACCCCTCAACCAAAGAAACGGTTGCCTCACTTGCGGCGGCAGTTTTGCCCGAGGCCACCAAGGCCTGTGGCAACGAGACTGTGCACTACGTGACCCACTCCATGGGGGGGATATTGGTGCGCTACTGGTTTGCGGGTCTGAAGCCAGAGAACCTTGGCCGCGTTGTGATGCTTGCCCCGCCCAACCAAGGCTCTGAGGTCGTGGATGAGTTTGGCGACTGGGAGGCCTTTGGCTGGTTCAACGGGCCAGCCGGGCGGCAGCTGGGCACGGGGCCAGAGGGGGTCGCGGCGCATTTGCCAGATGTGGATTTCGAGCTGGGTGTGATCGCGGGAAACCGTTCGCTCAGCCCTGCGTTCTCGTTGCTGTTGCAAGGGGATGATGATGGCAAGGTCTCAGTGGCCTCCACCAGAGTGGCGGGTATGGCAGATCATATTACCTTGCCAGTGACGCATACATTTTTGATGAACAACCCGCTGGTTGTGGCGCAGGTTCTGGAATTTTTGCGCCATGGCCAGTTTAACCACGAGCTGACACTGCTCAATATGTTTTCGGATAAGGGGCCTTTGCGCGATGAGTGAGCTGGCGTTGCGGTTGGTGGGGGCTGATGTGCTTGGGCCTGAGGGCCTTGTGCGTGCGCCTGTGTCGTTTGCCGATGGGCTGATTTCTGAGGCAGGGGGGCGCGAGGTCAACCTCTCTGGCTACCTTGTGCTGCCCGGGCTTGTAGACATTCATGGCGACGGGTTTGAGCGCCATGTGGCGGTGCGCCGTGGCGCGATGAAAGACATGGGCGCAGGCTTGCGTGCGGCTGAGGCCGAGCTGGCCGCGAACGGGATCACCACCGCCGTTATGGCACAGTTTTTCAGCTGGGAAGGTGGCTTGCGCGGGCCTGAGTTTGCGGCGCAGTTCCTTGAGGCTTTGGGGCGCGTACAGCAGGCTACGGTAACAGATTTGCGCGCTCAACTGCGGTTTGAAACCCATATGCTGGACGACTACGCCGCCTTTGAAACACTCGCGGCGGAACATGGTGTGGACTATGTGGTCTTTAACGACCACGTGCCCCACGAGCGGCTTGCCAAGGGGCTGGTGCCGCGCCGTTTGAACGGGATGGCGCTCAAGAGCCGCCGTAGCCCCGAGACGCTGCACAAGCTGGTGCAGAAGATGCACGATGAGCGCGAGCAAGTGCCCGAGGCGGTAGGTGGGCTTGCGGCGCGGCTTTTGGCGCGGGGTGTCAAGCTTGGCAGCCATGATGACCGCAGCCGTGAGGACTGCAGCTTTTGGCAGGGGGCAGGCGTGACGCTGTCGGAATTTCCCGAAACGCTGGAGGCCGGTGAGGCCGCAGCGGAGCTGGGCACCGGCGTTATTCTGGGGGCGCCCAATGTGGTGCGCGGGGGCAGCCACAACGGCAATGTGAGCGCGGTCGATCTGATCGCGATGGGGCATTGTGATGCGCTGGCGTCGGACTATCATTACCCCTCGCTCAGGCGCGCGGCTTTCTTTGTGGAAGCGGCAGGTTTGCTTGACCTTGCAGGCGCTTGGGCCCTTGTTTCGAGCGGGCCTGCGCGCCTTTTGGGGCTTGAGGACCGTGGCACGCTGGAGGTTGGCAAGCGGGCCGATATCATGATTGTGGAGGCCGAGAGCCGCCGCATCGCGGCGACGATCGCGGGGGGGCGGGTGAGCCATATGTCGGGCGATATTGCCAAGCGCTTCATTCAAAGCGGCAGCTGATCAACCGCCGTTTGCCAGCCCTTAGCCTAGCTATCGGTGCCTGATGGGCGGGCCAGCGCGCGCTCTGGTTAACGGGGCCTCATGGGCTGCGGGGCAAGGGGGTGAAAAGCGTGCACCATGCGTGCACCACGCGTGCACCGACAAACCCGCGCATTTGTTAACACAAAATTAGCTAACGCTGCGCGCGGTGGGGGCGCGCAAGGTGGGTTTCACCCACCCTACGATCAGGTACGGATGCCCGAGAAGCGCGCGGCCCAGTCTTCGCGTTCTTCATCTGTGATTTTGGCGAAGAGGTTGTCGGGCACGGTGAAGGTGTGGCCTGCCTCAAGGCTGCCCAAGCTGGCGGCCACATCCTCGGGCCAGCGCGTGTCGAGCGTGTTCATCGCGACAAAGAGCTTGGCCGCGCTTGTCGGGATGAAGGGGGCCGAAAGCACCGCGTAGAGGCGGATGAGGTTCAGCGCGAGGCGGATCTGGGCTGCGGCGCGGTCGGGGTCTTCCTTGAAGACCGACCACGGCGCGGCCTCTTGCAGGTATTCGTTGCCTGCGGCCCAGATGGCGCGCAGCTCGGCGGCGGACTTGCGCACATCCATCGCCTCCATGTGGCCTTCATAGGCGCGGATTCGGGTGGTGAGGTCGGCGATGAGCGCCTCTTCTGCAGGGCCATACGCCCCCGCCGATGGCACGACCTCGCCAAATTTGGAGCGGCAGAACTTGGTGACGCGGGAGACGAAGTTGCCCAAGACATCGGAGAGGTCTTTGTTGACGGCGGCCTGAAAATTCTCCCACGTGAATTCGGCATCCGAGCTTTCGGGCGCGTGGCTGAGCAGCCACCAGCGCCAGACATCGGCTGGCAGGATTTCAAGCGCCTGATCCATGAAGACGCCACGGCCTCGTGAGGTGGAGAACTGGCCACCCTCATAATTGAGGTAGTTGAAGCTTTTGATGTAGTCGACAAGCTTCCACGGCTCGCCCGAGCCCAGAATGGTCGCGGGGAAAGAGAGCGTGTGGAAGGGCACGTTGTCCTTGCCCATGAACTGGGTGTAGCGCACATCATCTGCGCCTTTGTCGGTGCGCCACCAGCGCTCCCAGTCGCGGCCTGCGGCGGCATCGGCCCATTCCTGAGAGCAGGCGATATATTCGATGGGCGCATCAAACCAGACATAGAAGACCTTGCCTTCCATGCCGGGCCAGTCTTCGGTTCCGCGCTTGACGGGGATCCCCCAGTCCAGATCGCGGGTGATGCCACGGTCTTGCAGCCCGTCGCCATCGTTGAGCCATTTGTTGGCGATGGAGGTGGTGAGCAGGGGCCAGTCTGTTTTGGTGTTGATCCAGTTTTGCAGCTCTTCGCGCATATTGGACTGCTTGAGGTAGAGGTGCTTTGTCTCGCGCTCTTCCAGATCGGTGGAGCCTGAGACGGAGGAGCGCGGGTTGATCAGATCGGTTGGATCAAGCTGCTTGGTGCAGTTGTCACATTGGTCACCGCGCGCGTCTTCAAAGCCGCAGTTGGGGCAGGTGCCCTCGATGTAGCGGTCGGGCAGAAAGCGGCCATCGGCCTTGGAGTAGATCTGGGTTTCGGTGACCTCTTCGATGAGGCCCTGCGCCTCAAGCTGGCCTGCAAAATGCTGCGTGAGCGCGTGGTTTTGCGGGCTGGAAGAGCGGCCGAAATGGTCAAACGACAGCCCGAAGCCCTCGGCGATACGGGCCTGAACCTCGTGCATCTCGGCGCAATACTCGGCCACGGGCTTGCCGGCTTTGGCGGCGGCCAACTCGGCGGGGGTGCCGTGTTCGTCGGTGGCGCAGAGAAACAGAACCTCATGACCGCGCGCGCGCTGGAAGCGGGCGAAGAGATCTGCGGGAAGCTGGGAGCCAACAAGGTTGCCGAGGTGTTTGATCCCGTTGATGTAGGGGATTGCCGAGGTGATGAGGTGACGTGCCATCGGGGGAACCTTTTCTTTGCGCTTTGGCGGGTGTTTAGCCCAATGGCGCGTGGGGTGCTACAGGCATTCGAATTTTCAGGCATTCGAATTTTCGCTGCGCGAAAATCCGACGGTGGCGAGAGGGGCTTTGCCCCCCTCGCGCTCCCCCCAGGATATTTGGGGCAAAAAGAAAGACATGGGGGTCAGTCTTTTTCGCGGCTGCGCCCCAAGAGCCGCCCGATGGTGAAAGAGGTGCGTGGTGCATAGATATAGGGCGTACGCTTGGCGGGGCTGGCGCGGCTGCGCATACGGGCAAGGCCAAAGGCGGCCAGCCCTGCGTGGCCCACGGCGATCATGATGAAGAGCGCAGGCGGGCCGAAGCCTTCCATGAGGTAGGAGGCGACGAGCGGCGCGGCAATGGCGCCTGTGGCAAACCAGAACATAAGTGCCGCGGAAAGCTCGACCCGCTCTTCGGACCTGGCAAAGTCATGGGCGTGGGCCGCGGCGACCGAGTAGATGGGGAAGGTGGTGAGGCCGAAGAAGGCCGCGTTGAGCAGGATGCCTGCTGTGCTGAGGCCCTGAAGCAGGGCCGTTGAGGCGCAGCTGACAATGGCGGCAAGCGAGAGCCAGATCAGCACCCAGCGGCGGTCGTATTTGTCGGCGAGCCAGCCGATGGGGTATTGCGCCAGTGCGCCGCCAAGCACGAAGGCGGCGAGAAATGTCGCAATCTGGGTGACTTGCAGGCCGACCTCCTGGCCGTAGACCGGCCCGACCATCCGGAAGCTCGCCGAGCTGAGCGCCGCCACGACCACGCCAAGCGCGGCAAGGGGCGAGCGGGTGACGGCCAGCATGGGGCGCAAGCGCGGCGCGCTCGGGGTTTCGGGCTGGGTGGCGGCTGTGAGGGTGAGCGGCAGGATGGCGGCGCAGCAGAGCATGGCCAGAATAGAGTAGGACATATAGTAGGCGGGCGTGAGAAAGCCGATGAGCAGCTGGCTGACAAGAGAGCCGCTCATATCGACAAGGCGGTAGACGCCCATGGTGCGCCCGCGTGTTTCGTTGGTGACTTTGGCTTGCAGCCACGCCTCGATAATTGTGTAGCAGCCCGCCACGCAGAGCCCCGAGGCCACGCGCATCAGCGCCCAGGCGTAGGGGCCGATGACAATGTAATGGGCCAGCAGGGCGATGGCACCCATCGCGGTGAAGGCAGCAAAAGCGCGGCTGTGCCCCACCGTGCCCATAAGGCGGGGCGCCCACCAGCAGCCAATGAAGAAGCCAAGGTAGTGCGCCGAGCCGAGGAGGCCGATTTCGGCGCGCGAGAAGCCGAGGGCGATGCCTGAGAGCGCATCAAGCGGGCCCACACCGCCTGTTGAGAGCTGCAAAAGCGCCACTGACATAAACAGGGCGGCGAAGGAAATGAGAAGGCGCATATCCCGCCCACCATCGCAGCCGAAATTTTGGGCGCAAGCAGCTTTTCGACTTTTGCGTGTCGTATTTGCCCGGAGGGGCTGGCGCGTTAGTCGTCAGGGCGGGCGAGCTCAAACACCGAGCGCACGACGGTATAGTCGCGATAGCCCATGCGCGCGAGCGGGTTGAAGCGGGTGGGGTCAAACTTGCCGTCCACGATGCAGTCTTCTCGCAGGTGAACGCCCGTGACCTCGCCGATCACCACATAGTTGGCCGCGCCACGGCTCTTGTGGATGTCTACGAGCTTGCACTCCATGGCGGCAGGGGCCCCCGCAAGGCGCGCGCAAGCGATGGTTTCACATGCCGCGCGGGTCAGCCCTGCGTGATCAAACTCGGAAACGCCTGATGGCAGGGTCTGGGAGGTGGCGTTCATCGCGTCTTTGGCAGCCTCTTCCACGATGTTGACACAGAACACGCCGCTTTCGCGGATGTTGGCCAGCGTGTCTTTGGTGCCGTCGCGGTCTTCCTTTGTGCCTGTGGAGGCAAACATCACCTGCGGTGGCACATAAGCTGCACCCGAAAAGAAGGAATAGGGCGCAAGATTGTCTACACCGTCGCTGCCGCGGGTCGAGATCCAGGCGATAGGGCGTGGCACGATGAGCGCGTTAAACGGGTTGTGCGGCAGGTCGTGGCCATCTTCGGGGCGGAAAAACATCGGCAAGGCTCCTTGAGGTATTTGCCCCGTGCATAGCGCCGTGCTAGGGGCGTTTCCAGCGCAAAGGAGATTTTGGAGCGTGATCAAGCTAGGCCCTGAGCGCCCCGAAGAGGGCTGGGAGGTGGAAACACTCTATGACCTGTGCTTTGCGCCCGGGCGTGAGGGCTTGTCCTCTTACCGTTTGCGCGATGGCGTGGCGCCGGCGGCGGGCCTGAGCCATGTGGCGCGCGACGAGTTTGGCGAGCTGGCCGGTGCGATCCGCTATTGGCCTGTGCGCATAGGCGCGGCGCGTGCGCTGCTCCTTGGCCCCGTCGCTGTCCACCCGACGCGCCAGGGCGAGGGCGTGGGGGGCGTGCTCATCCGCGAGAGCCTTGCCGTGGCCGCAAGAGCAGGCTGGGCACGGGTTATGCTTGTGGGCGATGCGCCTTATTATGCGCGCTTCGGCTTTACGCCCCTTTCGGGCGTGGAAATGCCTCCGCCCACCAACCCTGCGCGCGTGCTGGGCCGCGCGCTCACAGAGGGCGCCTGGCAGGGGATCCGCGGCAAAGTGACGAAAGACGCTTGAAAAACGGCACGCCGCGCCCGATCTTTACCCCATGACACGTGATCTGGAAATTCTTGACGCCCCCATCGACGCGACAGAGGTTGAGGCCGAACTCACCGCTCTGGCCCGCCGCTACAGCCGCGCGGGGGGGCTGGTGATTGATCTGCTCAACCAGATCGGTGGACAGGCCGACAGCTTGCTTGAGCGCTTGCCAGCGCCTGTGCGCACAGGGCTTGGCGCCCAAACCGAGCGCGCGCTTGGCTTTGCGTTTGATGCGGCCAGCCGCTCGCGTGGCCATGTGGCAGGGGAGCCGAGCTGGATGACCCGCGCACTCACAACCGCCATGGGGGCAGCGGGTGGCTTTGGCGGGCTGCCTTCGGCGCTGGCCGAACTGCCGGTGACAACGACCGTGCTCTTGCGCGCGATCCAGACCATTGCAGAAGAGCACGGCTTTGACACAGGCGAAGAGGCGGTCAGGTTTGACTGTATCACAGTCTTTGCCGTGGCTGGCCCGCTGGCAGAAGATGACGGTGCCGACCTCGCTTTTCTCTCCACGCGGCTTATGGTCAACGGGGCAGCACTCAGCACAGTTATTGCGCGGATTGCGCCGCGTCTTTCGGTTGTGCTTGGCCAGAAGCTTGCGGCCCAGACCGTGCCAGTGCTTGGCGCTGCGGCAGGGGCGGCCACAAATTATGCCTATACGAGCTACTATCAGGACATGGCCCATGTGCATTTCGGGCTGCGCCGCCTCGCCATCCGCGCGGGTCTGGATCATGGGGTGCTGCTGGCGCGCTTCAAAGCCAAAGTCATCAAGCCCAAGCTGCACAAGGCTGGCTAGGCGCGGCTCTTTCTTTTTGCTCTAAATATCCTCGCCGAAGGCATAAAAGTCGGGGCCGAGCGTAGCGAGGCCCCCCCGCGACGCCGAAGGCGGCGCAAACTCTTGCCTGAGACGCCGAAGGCGGCGCAGACCCTTGCCTGAGACGCCGATGGCGGCGCAGATCCTCAGCTCAAAGAGCGCATATACTCTACAATTGCAGGGCGCACCGATTGCTCTCCGCGCTCGGCGGCGGCTTCGATCAGCTCTTTGATCTTGCCCAGATCAACACGGCGCAACAGGCTCTTTACAGGGCCGATTGACGCGGGGCGCATGGAGAGCGTGCGCAGGCCGATGGCGGCGAGGCAGGCGGCCTCCAGCGGGCGGCCCGCATCTTCGCCACAAAAGCTGAGCGCTGTGCCCGAGGCGTCGCAGCGTTTGACGATGCCTTCCAGAAACGTGAGAAAGCTCACGTTGAGCGTATCATAGCGGCGGCGGACACGTTCGTTCTCGCGATCAGCCGCAAAGAAGAATTGCTTGAGATCATTGCCCCCGATGGAGAGGAAATCGACCTCGTCAAAGAATTTGTCAGGCGCAAAGGCCAGTGAGGGTGTTTCCAGCATCGCGCCGACTTCGATGTGTTCGGGGAGCGCGTGGCCCAGAACTTTCTCGCGTGCGAGCGCTTTGTCCATCTCGGCGCGTGCGGCGCGATACTCCTCAAACTGCGCCACGAAGGGGAACATCACAGTCAGCGGGCGGCCGTTGGCGGCGCGCAAAAGCGCTTGCAGCTGCATCCGCATGATGCCCGGTTTGTCCAGCCCCACGCGGATGGCGCGCCAGCCGAGCGCCGGGTTTGGCTCGTCGTTCGGCTTCATATAGGGCAGGACTTTGTCCGAGCCGATGTCGAGCGTGCGAAAGACCACGCGTTTGCCTTGGGCGGCATCCAGCACACGGCTGTAGAGCGCAGACAGCTCCGAGCGGCGCGGCATCTGGTTGCGCACGAGGAATTGCAGCTCGGTGCGGAACAGGCCCACACCTTCGGCGCCCGAGCCTTCAAGCGAGGGCAGATCGGCCATGAGGCCTGCGTTCATGTGCAAGCCAACGGTCTGGCCATCGCGTGTTTCTGCGGTTTTGTCCCGGATCGAGGCATAGCGTTCCTGGGCTTGAGCCTGCATCGCGATTTTGTCGCGAAAGGCCGTGACGACAGTGTCATCAGGGCGCAGGTGCACCACGCCTTGGTCCCCATCGACCATGATATGGTCGCCGTTGAGCGCCTCGGTTGTGACACGGCTGGCGTGCACCACCAGCGGGATCGCCAGAGCGCGCGCCACGATGGCCGCGTGGCTGCCAACCGAGCCTTCTTCGAGCACGATCGCCTTGAGCGAGCGGCCATAATCCAGCAGCTCGGCAGGGCCGATATTGCGCGCGATGAGCACAGGGTCGGCGGGCATTTCTGCCCCGGTATCAAGGCCTTGGCCTGTGAGGATGCGCAGGAGGCGGTTGCTCAGATCGTCCAGATCATGCAGCCGCTCGCGCAGATACGGATCGGTGACCTGCTGCATCCGCGCGCGGGCGGTGGACTGTTCTTTTTCGACAGCGGCTTCGGCCGAGAGGCCGCGTCCGATGTCTTGTTCCATGCGGCTCATCCAGCCTTTGGAGTTGGCAAACATGCGGTAGGCTTCAAGCACATCAAGCTGTTCTTTGCCGCCACCGCGCGCGCCTGCGAGCATTTTGTCAACGCCCACGCGCAGCTCTTCAACGGCTTCGTTGAGGCGCTCGAATTCGCGGTGCGGGTCTTCGGCGATGGGGTTTGTCACCACAACGCGGGGCTCGTGCAGCCAGACGTGGCCTTGGGCTGCGCCTTCCTGGCCTGTGGTGCCGCGCAGAAGCACGGGTTGGGTGTGGCGGGCCGACAGCGCCGCGCCTTCGCCGATAAAGGCGCCCAGCTCGGTCATTTCGGCCAGCACCATGGCCACAACTTCGAGCGCATCGACTTCTTCATCGGCAAATTCGCGGGCGTCTTTGGTCTGGACGACAAGCACCCCGAGCTTTTCTCCCAGCCGCTGGATGGGCACGCCGAGGAAGCTGGAGTAAATTTCTTCGCCTGTTTCCGGCATAAAGCGGAAGCCGCGCTCGGAGGGGGCATCGGGCGTGTTGATACGCTGGCCCTTGCGCGCCACGAGGCCAACGAGGCCTTCGCCCATTTTGAGGCGGGTCTGGTGGACAGAATCGGCTTTCAGGCCTTCGGTGGCGCAAAGCTCCAGCGTGTCTTCATCGCGAAAGAGGTAGATCGAGCAGACCTGCGAATACATCTCTTCGGCGATCAGCTTGGTGATGGTATCCAGCCGCGCCTGACCTTGGCCTGCGGTGTTTTCGGCCATGATCTCGCGCAGACGGGCCAGCATTTGCCGGCTGTCTGTTTTGATCTCTGTGGGCTGCTCAGTCATATCAGCGCGGGCCTTGTTTTATGCGGCCCAAGGCAGAATCTCAGGCTGGTTTCTCGAGTTCGAACGCATCATGCAGCGCTTGGACGGCGAGTTCCATGTATTTCCTGTCGATGAGCACGGAAATCTTGATTTCCGATGTCGCAATAACCTTAATGTTTATGCCTTCATCAGAGAGTGTCTTGAACATGGTTGCGGCCACACCCGACTGGGAGCGCATGCCGATGCCCACAGCCGAGACTTTGGCCACATCGGTGTCGGCGACGAGGTTGTGATAGTTGATATCCCCCTTGTCTTTGGCCTCTTGCATGGCTTGCTCGGCGCGTTTCACCTGCTCGACAGGGCAGGAGAAGGTCATATCGGTGCGCCCGTCTTCGGCGATGTTCTGAATGATCATATCGACGTTGATGCCAGCCTCTGAGAGCGGGCCGAAGATGGCTGCCGCGATGCCGGGGCGGTCGGCCACGGAGAGCAGGGTCATCTTGGCTTCATCGCGGGAATAGGCGATGCCTGATACGGGGCGGTTTTCCATAACTTCCTCCTCATCGCAAACGAGCGTTCCTGCTGCGTCGGATTGTTCTTCAAATGAGCTGAGCACTCTGAGTTTGACTTTGTAGCGCATGGCAAGTTCGACAGAGCGTGTCTGAAGCACTTTGGCACCAAGGCTGGCCAGTTCGAGCATTTCTTCAAAGGCGATCTTGTCGAGCTTGCGGGCTTTGGACGAGATCCGCGGGTCGGTTGTGTAGACGCCGTCAACATCGGTGTAGATGTCGCAGCGCTCGGCACCGAAGGCGGCGGCAAAGGCCACAGCCGTTGTGTCAGAGCCGCCACGGCCCAGTGTTGTGATGCGCCCCTCAGGGCTGACGCCCTGAAAGCCCGCCACAACGGCCACGCGCATTCCTTCGGCAAATTTTGCCTCGATATTGGCGGGGGGGATGTCCTGGATGCGCGCAGAGGCGTGGGCCGAGGTGGTTTGCACGGGCACTTGCCAGCCCTGCCAAGAGCGGGCGGGGATGTCCATTTCCTGCAAGGTCAGCGCCATGAGGCCTGCTGTGACGTTCTCGCCCGAGCTGACAACGGCGTCATATTCGCGCGCGTCATAGAGCGGGGAGGTCTCGTTGACCCAGCCCACCAACTCGTTGGTTTTGCCAGACATGGCCGAGACAATCACGATCACATCATAGCCTTTGGCCACTTCGACGCCCACGCGCTTGGCAGCGCGGCGGATGCGGTCAAGGTTGGCAACAGACGTGCCGCCGAATTTCATCACCAGAACGGGCATGAGGAGCCTCTTTCGTTGCGTTCGGCGCGGTTTAGTCTGTCGCACGCGCTCGCGCAAGGGTGCGCGTGTCGCAGGCAGGCTTAATAGGGGTGGTCGCGTCCGTCCCATGTGCGAAAGCAGCCTGTGGTGGCAAGGCTGAGGGCGTCAAACTCTTTGATCAGCCCTTCGGCAGACTGGGCCACATCAATATCGCCGCTGTCGCCGCCCATATCGGTGCGCACCCAGCCGGGGTGATAGGCGCCGACGGCCACGCCTTCGCCCTTGAGGTCTGTGGCGAGGTTGCGCGCGAGGTTGAGGGCCGCAGCCTTGGAGCTGCGGTAGATGTAGCTGCCACCCGGTGCCTTGGTGTCGCTGCCCATCTGGGAGGAAATGATGGCGATTTTGGGCGCGTCAGAGCGCATGAGATGCGGCAGGAAGGCCTGCACGGTGAGAAACACGCCTGTGACATTGGTGGCGAAGGTATCGGCCCACATATCGCTTGGGTAGCCGTCTTCAAGGCTCTGGCCTTTGTCGTGGTAGATGCCGGCGTTGCAGATGAGCAGATCAACCGTCTCTCCGCTCATGGCTGTGGCCAGCGCTTTGACGCTGGCAGGGCTTGTGACATCCAGCGCGGCAAAGCCGTCGCCGCTGCGCGCGGTGGCTGTGACCGTGTCGCCTGTGACTGTGTAAAGCTCTGCAAGGCGTGCGCCGATGCCTCTGTTGGCACCCGTGATAAGGATATGGCTCAATTTGATCTCCTGTTGGGCTTGAAGGGCAGGGGCATGACAGGCACGCCATCTTCAATCAGTTTTTTGGCGTCTTCGACCTTGGCTTCGCCATAGATCGCGCGCTCGGGCGCATCGCCAAGGTGCATCTTGCGCGCCTCTGCGGCAAACTTGGGGCCGACATATTCGGAGTTTTTCTCGACCTCCTGGCGCATTTTGGCCAGCGCCTGCTCGGCGGGGGAGGCGGGACTTGTGAGCGCGCCTTTCATGTTTTTCTCAGCGGCGGCGTCACTGGTGCGCACGCGTGGGGCCATGAGCGATTTCTCGACCGATTTGGAGCCGCACACAGCGCATTCAAGCTGGCCAGCCCCTTGCAGCGCATCAAAGGCAGACGACGACTGGAACCAGCTGTCAAAGCTGTGTCCGTCTGCACATTTGAGCGTGAAACTGATCATGGTGACCCTCTGGTTGCTGCCTTAAATAGATAAGCTTTGTGGCGGCGTGCGCAAGCCTCAGCTGTCAAGCAGGCGCGGATCAAAGGTCTTGAGGATTTTCTTGAGCTCGGGTTCGGCCACCTTGCCTGCGGCTTTTTTCGGGCTGAACCATTTGCGGCGGCGCTCGCCTTTTTCGGGGAAGTTTTTTTCCAGAGAGGTGACGAGCACAGGGTAGACCAGCGCCACACAGGGCAGGCTCTCGGTTTTGCTGATGTCTTTTGTGTAGGAAAACAGGCCCAAGCAGCGGTCAAAGGCGCGGCCCTTGACGCCGGCTTCTTCCCAAGCTTCCTGCAGTGCGGCTTTGGCGGGGGTTTTCTCGGCCATGGGCCAGCCCTTGGGGATGATCCAGCGCTGGGAGCCACGCGAGGTGATGAGCAGCACCTCGGGCTCGCCCTTGCGGATGCGATAGCACAAAGCGGCAAACTGGCTGCGCACATCGGTTTTGCGCGCGCCTTTGAGCAGGATCGGGAGCTGTTTGGGGCCTTCTATGGCCATGGGGTCGGACTTCTCTGTCATGTGTTTTGGCTCATCTTAAGCCGAAACATTGAATCAAATCTGAAGCCTTGGCCAGTCTTTCCTTGGGGGGCGCGGGGTTTTGCCCCCCAAGATGTGGTATTTCTACGGGTTAGCGGCGGTAGATCACTGGAAACCAGTCTTCGCGCAGCCGCTCGCCTGCGCTCATGCCGTGGTCGGGGAAGGGCGGTGAGGTGCGCCCGGGGCGCTCGACATAGCGCGCATCGTCTCCGACGAGGCGCAGAGAGAAGGCGCGGCGGCGGGTCTGGCTTGTGTTGCCACGCGCGCCGTGCAGGATGGCGTAGTTGAAGGCCACCGCATCACCCGGCTGCATCTCCCATTCGCGGATGTCCATGCCCTCGGCCTCCGGGTCGGGCACGGGCATATAATCTTCCTTGTTGGGAAAATAGCTTTCGTCAGACACCCACCGCATCGGCATGACGGGCTTTTCCCATGCATGGCTGCCTGCGACACAGCGCAGGGCGGCGTCTTTGACGGGGTCAAGCGGCGACCAGAAGCTGACGGTTTGCTGGCCTTGCACAAAATAATAGGGGCCATCGGTGTGCCACGGGGTGGCCATGGAGGTGCCGGGCTCTTTGACCAGAACATGGTCATGAAAGACCTGCGTTGTCTGGCTGTTCATAAGATCGGCGGCCACCTCGGCTGCGGCGGAGGTTTCGATCACCTCGGCAAATTCGGGGATGCGCTGCCAGTTGCAATAATCGTCAAAGAAGCGGCCAGATTCGCCTTCTTTTTTGTTTTCGGAGGCGTAGGGGCCCGGCTCGGTCATGTTGCGCTCGACCCCTTTGCGCAGGGTTTCGACATGGTCGGCAAAGAGCCCGCGAATGACAATGACGCCGTCGCGCTGGTAGGTGTCGATGTCGTCTTGGGTGATGAGCGGATGCGGCATTGGGGGCTCCTGAGCGCGTGTGATTTGCGCCAGAGCGTCCTTTGGGCGGGGGCAGATGTCAAGCGCTGCCCCCAAGAGAAAACCCCCGCCAAGCGGCGTGCGCGGGCGGGGGCTGGGCTGTGATGTGTTGGGCGGCCTATTCGGCGGCTGCGCGCTTGGGCAAGACCCAGTCGGGGCGCGCAAAGTGGCAGGTGTAGCCGTTGGGCAAGCGCTCAAGATAGTCTTGGTGCTCTGGCTCTGCTTCCCAGAAATCACCTGCCGGTTCCACCTCGGTGACAACGCGGCCCGGCCAGAGACCAGAGGCGTTGACATCGGCGATGGTGTCTTCGGCCACGGCTTTTTGGGCCTCGCTCATGTAGTAGATCGCGGAGCGGTAAGACATGCCGCGGTCATTGCCCTGGCGGTTTTCTGTGGTGGGGTCGTGGATCTGGAAGAAGAACTCCAAGAGGTGGCGGTAGCTCGTCTTGGCGGGGTCAAACACCACTTCGATGCCCTCGGCGTGGGTGCCGTGGTCACGGTAGGTGGCATTGGGCACATCGCCCCCTGTGTAGCCCACGCGGGTGCTGATAACGCCGTTCATCTTGCGGATCAGGTCTTGCATGCCCCAAAAGCAGCCGCCTGCGAGAATTGCGGTTTCTGTTGTCATGATGCGTCCTCCACTTGGTCAAGATATGCGCCGTAGCCTTCGGCGTCCATTTCGTCTTTTGGCACAAAGCGCAGAGATGCGGAATTGATGCAATAGCGCAAACCGCCCATCTCTTGTGGCCCGTCGGGAAAGACGTGGCCCAAGTGGCTGTCGCCATAGGTCGAGCGCACTTCTGTGCGGATCATGCCGTGTGTTGTGTCGCGCAGCTCGTTGATATGGGCCGGCTCAATGGGCTTGGAAAAGCTCGGCCAGCCGCAGCCTGATTCAAACTTGGCAGATGAGGCAAAGAGCGGCTCGCCTGAAACGATATCAACATAGAGACCCGCCTCGAAGTGGCTGTTGTATTTGCCTGTAAAGGGGCGCTCTGTGCCGCTGTCTTGCGTGACGAAGCGCTCTTCGTCTGTGAGGGCGGCAAGGGCGTCTGGTGATTTGTGATAGCTCATGTGGTGCTCCCCGAATGCGACTGTGTCAGGGAGCGAATGTGGGGGTGCAAAGGCGGTTTGCCAAGGGGCATTCGCATTTGTGATCTTTAGAGAGAGGGGAAATACAGCTGGTACCCCGTAGGGGAGTCGAACCCCTCTTTTCAGGTTGAAAACCTGACGTCCTAACCGATAGACGAACGGGGCAAAGCCCAGCTGTGAGCCGCTGTCTAAGGAAAGCGTGCGGAGTGCGCAAGCAGAAATATACGCCCTTTTTAATTTTTTTCTCTGCGGCCTGATTTTGCGGGTTAATGCGCGGGTGCAGCATCGTCCAGACGGAGCTGAACGCTTGTGCGGCCCTGCCATGTGTTGAGTTCCAACCGCCCTGCGAGGTGGAATCGGGCGCCGCCGTGATTCTCGAGTGCGGGGCCGAGCGCGGTATCAAAGGCGCCAAAACAGATCGCTTCGATGCGCGGGCCTGTGCCGTCAGAAAAGGTGATCTTCAAATGACCGGTGCCGATGCGCTTGGCAAAGTGGATCGCACAATCAGGAAACGCAAAGCGCGGCCCGGCGGCAGAGGCTCCGTAGGGGCCAGCGGCATCGAGTTGGTCGACAAGCTCCTGACTGGCCGCACCCGGCATGAGCGCGCCATCAAGTTTGAGGTCACTGGGGCCAAGCGCGCCTGCGCCTTGCTTGTCCAGAAGCTCCGAGAGCCGCGCCATGGCAGGCTCAAGCTGGGCGCGCGAGAGCGAGAGGCCAGCGGCCATTTTATGGCCTCCGCCTTTCTCGATAAGGCCGTCCATGGCGAGGCGCTGGATGGCTGCGCCTAGGTCGATGCCTGTGACCGAACGGCCCGAGCCTTTGCCTGCGTCGCCATCAAAGCCGATGACCACGCTGGGGCGGCCAGCGCTTTCTTTCAGTCGGGAGGCGACAATGCCCACAACGCCTGCGTGCCAGCCATCGCCTGCGGCCCAGACGAGCGGGGCATCAAGCCCGCGCTCTTCCGCTTGGGTGAGGGCGGCGGCGCGCACCTCTTCTTCAATGGCGCGGCGCTCTGTGTTGAGCATGTCGAGCTTTTCGGCCAGTGATCTGGCTTCGTTCGGGTCGCGGCACGACAAGAGCCGCGCGCCAAGGTCGGCTTGGCCGATGCGCCCGCCTGCGTTGATACGCGGGCCAAGGACAAAGCCAAGGTGGTAGGGCTTGGGCGCGGTATCAAGGCGGCCCACATCCGACAGCGCGACAAGGCCAAGACGCGCGCGGCGTGCCATGATCTTGAGGCCTTGCACCACAAAGGCGCGGTTGACCCCGATGAGCGGGGCCACATCGGCCACGGTGGCCAGCGCGACAAGGTCGAGCATGGAAATAAGGTCTGGCCCTTTGCGGCCCGCTTCGCGCAAGAGGCGGCCCACATCAACCAGCGTGAGAAAGACCACAGCTGCGGCGCAAAGATGCGCGAGATCGCCTGTTTCGTCTTGGCGGTTCGGGTTGACCACGGCCAGCGCGGGCGGAAGCGTTTCGCCGCCCAGGTGGTGGTCGAGCACTATGATATCGGTGCCTGTGGCCGCTGCCAGCGCCTCGTGGCTGAGCGTGCCGCAATCCACACAGATGATGAGCGAATGATCGGCGGCCAGCATCTGCATGGCGGGGGCATTGGGGCCGTAGCCTTCATCAATGCGGTCAGGGACATAGAGCGTTGCGTCATGGCCCATTGCGCGGAACCAGTCGATGAGCAGGGCCGCAGAGGTGCCGCCGTCAACGTCATAGTCGGCAAAGACGGCCACGCGCTCGCGCGCATCAAGGGCTTTGAGGATCCGCGCGGAGGCGGTCTCCATATCTTTGAGGCTGCGCGGGTCTGGCATGAGATCGCGCAGTTGGGGCGCGAGGAAGCTTTCGGCCTCTTGTGCGCTCACACCACGGCGCGCCAGCACTTGTGCGAGCGCGCGGGGCAGGTCTGTTTCTTGTGCGATCAGCTCTGCGGCGCGCTCAAGCTCGACTGTCGGGCCAAGCCAGCGGCGGCCCGTGAGAGAAGAATCGACGCCGAGAAATGCCATGATATGCCTGCCTTTTGCCTTTGGGTGCCAATGTGGCGCAAAGGGTGCGCGCGTGCAATCAGACGTCTTCGATCCGAAGGGCGACAGGCTTGCCGACAACCACATCCAGCGCTTCAATAGCGGTGGTGGCAGCCAGAAGCTCTTGGCGGGCGCACTTGTGCGTGACGATCAGCACAGGGGCGGATGTGTCGGCATGGCCGTATTGGCGCATACGGTCGATCGATACGCCTGCGTTGCCCAGAGCGGTGGCGACTTTGGCCAAGGCCCCCGGCTTATCGAGCAGCGAAAAGCGCAAATAGTAGGGCGCAGGCGCAGACGAGCTGGCAGGGGTGGCTGCGACAAGCTCGCTTGCAGGGCGGCCGAAGATGGCGGGGCGGATGCCGCGCGCAATATCCATGACATCGCCCATGACGGCGCTGGCTGTGGGGCCTTCGCCAGCCCCGGGGCCGCGCAACACGACTTGCTCGACCTGATCGCCCTCAAGCACCACCATATTGGTGCCGCCTTCAAGCTGGCCGAGTGGCGAGGTGTCGGGCACAAGGCAGGGGCTCATGCGCTGCTCAAGGCCACGGCCTGTCATCTGGGCCACGCCAAGAAGCTTGATGCGGTAGCCCATATCGGCGGCTTGGGTGATGTCTTCCAGAGTGATCTCGCCAATGCCTTGCAGCTCGACGCCCGCGAAGTTGACTTGCGTGCCAAAGGCAATGGAGGCCAGCAGGGCCAGCTTGTGGCCTGCATCAATGCCGCCCACGTCGAGGTTGGGATCTGCCTCGAGGTAGCCGAGCTTGTCGGCCTCTTCAAAGAGGGCGTTGTAGCCTTGGCCCGTGGCCTGCATCCGTGTGAGGATGTAGTTACAAGTGCCGTTCATCACGCCCATGACGCGGGTCATCTCGTTGCCTGCGAGGCCTTCAAGCAGTGTCTTGATAACGGGAATGCCACCTGCGACTGCGGCTTCAAAGCGGATGAGCGCGCCTTTGTCCTCGGCCGCGAGCGCGAGGGCTTGCCCGTGGTGGGCGAGCAGGGCTTTGTTGGCGGTGACCACGTCTTTGCCAAGGGCGAGCGCGGCTTCGGTTGCGTCTTTGGCGGCGCCTTCGGAGCCGCCCATCAGTTCGACGAAGACATCAACATCGGGGCGTTTTGCGAGGGCGACGGGGTCGTCTTCCCATGCGTAGTCAGACAGGTTGACGCCGCGGTCTTTGTCGCGTGAGCGCGCCGAGACCGCTGTGATCTGGATCGGGCGGCCTGCGCGTGCAGAGAGCAGCTCTGATTTCTGGCGGATGATTTTGACGACGCCTGCGCCGACTGTTCCGAGGCCTGCGATGCCCAAACGGAGGGGGACTGTCATGAGAGGTTCGCCTTTTGCCTGATGCCTGATGTGTTGTTAAGCGATTTAGCGGCTTCGGCGCTGGCTTGCAATGTGGGTTGTCGGTTGTTTTGTCTCAGCCGTTGTCAGCGGGCAGGCTGACACCCGCTTGCAGGCGCGCTTTGTCGGCGCGGCTGACAATGCTGCCTTGGAGACGTGCGGCGCGGCTGCGCAACGCGGTGACGCGGCTGGCGAGGCTTGCGGCGCTTGTGCTGGACAGGCGCGGGGCGTCTTGGCTGGCGGATAACTCTGCCGTGGGCGCAAGGCTCGGGTAGGGGGCTGCGCGCATCTCGGCGCTCAGGGTTGCGTCAAGCTCGGGGAACTCGGCGCAGGCCGCAAGGCTGAGGGCGAGAAGCAAGGCAAGAGGCGCACGCATTTTGGGCTCCGACGGTGAAGTTCTCATCTCTGATGCCTCAGGGGGGCGATAAGCGCAAGCAAAGGGTTTGATTTGAACGGGTGTTCAGATAAACCTTGCCTATGGCACGTACACAAGGCTCACACTCCGATATCACCGGCCCCCGCATTCGCGCGGTGGCGCGCGCCTTGTTTGCGCGCCATGGCTACGCAGCTGTTTCCATGCGCCAGATTGCGGGCGAAGTGGGGGTGCAAGCGGGGGCTTTGTACAACTACACGCCTGACAAGCAGAGCCTTTTGGCCGAGCTGATGCGCGAGCATATGGACGACCTTCTGGCCGCGCGCGCCGAGGTCAACTCACAGCACCAAGAGCCTGTGGAGGCCTTGGCGGGCTTTGTACACTTTCACATCGGCTTTCACGTGGCGCGCCCTGATGAAGTGTTTATCGCCTATATGGAGCTGCGCTCGCTGGAGCCTGAGAACTTTGCCGCCATCGAGGCGCTGCGACGCGCCTATGAAGACGAGCTGGAAGGCATTTTGCGCCGCGGGGCCGCGGCGGGCGTATTCGAGCTTGAAGATGCCAAGATCACCACGCTGGCGGTGATTGCGATGCTGACGGGGGTCAACACATGGTACCGCCGCGGCGGGCGTTTGAGCCTTGAAGAGGTCGAAGAGATCTACTGGGGCATGGTGAAACGCGCTGTCGGTGCGTAGGCGTCAGTAGCCTGCGGCGCGGTCAACAAGGTGCAAAAGCGGCTCGCCGGCTTCATTGCGGCGGATGTTCTCGGCCACAACCTCTGCACAGGTCTCGGCGCGGGTTTCGGCGGCGATATGGGGTGTCACGGTCACTTGTGGGTGCGCCCAGAAAGGGTGTGCCACAGGCAAGGGCTCCACACGAAACACATCCAGTGTTGCATGGGCGATCTGGCCTGTGTCGAGCGCGGCCAAGAGCGCGTCATCGTCAATCAGTGGGCCACGACCCGGGTTGATGATAAAGCTGCCCTTGGGCATGAGCGCGAGGGTTTCGGCGTTGAGCAGGTTTTCGGTTTCCGGGGTCGAGGGCAAAAGCAGGATGCAGATTTGCCCATGGGCGAGCGCGTCTGAGAGGCCGGATGTGCCCGAGAAACAGGTGATCTTGTCGTGGGTCTTGGGCGTGCGCGACCAGCCTGCCACATCAAAGCCAAGACCAGAAAGCGCTTCGGCGCAGGCCATGCCCAGCTCGCCGATGCCCAGCACTGTCACACGGCGGTCGCGGCTGAGTGGCGGGGTGGCGGGCTGCCATGCATGTGTCGGGTTTATGATATGGGCGTCCATGCCCAGATGATGGCGCAGGGTGTGGCCTGTGACCCACTCGACCATGCCTTGCTGCAAGCCAAAGTCGACCATGCGGGTGAGCGGAGCTTTGAGCGTGGTGTTGCCGGTGATTTTTTCGACACCTGCCCAGAGATTGAGCACCGCTTTGAGGCGGGTGAACGGCGTGAAATCCTGTAACTCCGAGTTGGGCGCGTAGATGATGTAGTCGACCTCTTCAGGGGCGATATCAAGCGCAAGATGCACCTCGACCCCAGCTGCTTTGAAGGCCTTGGGGAGCACATCTTTGTAGTGATCCCAGCGGTCGAGGCGGGCGGCGAAGAGGGCGTTGAGGGTCATAAGGAGCCTTGCTTGAAACTAGCGGGGTTTGTGGACATGGGCGCTTTGAACAAGGCCGAAAGCCACCATGAGCACGAGCATAGCCGAGCCGCCGTAAGAGACAAGCGGCAGTGGGACGCCGACCACGGGGATCAGCCCCATGACCATGGCCATATTGACCGAGAAAAAGAGGAAAAACGCCACCGCGACCCCCAGAGTAAGCAATGCGCCGAAGCGGTTTGCGTTGTTTATGGCAGAGACCACACAGAAGAGAATGATCAGCACATAGAGGGTGAGCAGCGCGGCGGCGCCGATAAAGCCGAACTCTTCCGAGAGGGTCGTAAAGATAAAGTCGGTGTGTTTTTCGGGCAAAAAGTTGAGCCGGCTCTGGGTGCCTTGCATAAAGCCGCGCCCCGTCCAGCCGCCCGAGCCGAGGGCGATTTTGGATTGGGTGATGTGATAGCCCGCATTGAGCGGGTCGGCGGCCGGGTCCAGAAATGTGTCGATGCGGCGGTACTGATAGTCTTTCAGGAGCTGCCACGCGGTGCCGCGTGACTGGAAGACAGCGGCCACAAGCGAAATGCCCGTGGCGATAACAGCGGCAAAATAGGCCCAGTGAACCCCCGCGATAAACATGATCGCGCCGCCGCCTGTGAGCAGCAGGATCGAGGTGCCAAGGTCGGGCTGGGAGAGCACGAGCGCTGTGGGCAACAAGATCAATGCGATGGGGATGGCCACCCAGAGGGGGTGCGATATTTTCTTGAGCGGCAGCCAGTCATAGTAAGCGGCCAAAAGCATCACCAGTGTGATTTTCATCAGCTCGGAGGGCTGTAGGCGCATGAAGCCAAGGTTGATCCAGCGTTGCGCGCCCATGCCCACTTCGCCCACCAGCTCAACGGCGAGCAGCAGGATCAGCGAGATGCCGTAGGCTACAGCCGAAACATTGCGCCAGAACCAGATCGGCACCATGGCCACAATGATCATCGCGGCAAAGCCGAGGGCAAAGCGCTTCATCTGTGGTTCGGCCCAACGCTCGATGTTGCCCCCTGCCACCGAGTAGAGCATGAGAAAGCCGATGGAGGCCACGGCGACCAACAGGAGCGCCAGAGGCCAGTTGAGGTAGAGAAACTTGCGCGGCCCTGTGGGCACGTATTTGGCGTTATACTCGAGATAACTCATGCGCGCTCAGGCTCCTCGCCACGGGCGGGGGGGCGCATGTCGCGGAGTTTGCGCTGCTGTGCACCGATGCGGCCACGGTCGCGGCTTGGGTATTCCGACAGGGGCGGGTCTTCGCCATAGAGCGCTTGCAGCGTGATGTCGCGCGCGATGGGGGCGGCGGTGCTTGAGCCACCACAGCCATGCTCGACCACCACAGAGACCGCGATGCGCGGGTTGTCGTAGGGGGCGTAGTTGACAAAGAGCGCGTGGTCACGCTGGCGCCATGGCACCTCGTCACATGTGACGCGGCGACTGATCACCTGACTGGTGCCTGTCTTGCCTGCCATCTGGTGGTCTTTTGACAGGATGCGGCTGCCCCGGGCTGTGCCGCGGCTGTCGTTGACCACCTCATACATCCCGCGCCTGATCTGGCGCAGGTGGTTTTCGTTCAGCCCCAAGGGCGCGCCTGCGCCGCTGGGTTGTTCGACGCCGTCGATTGTCTTGATCAGGCGTGGTGTGACGGCGCGCCCCGTGGCGAGGCGGGCTGTCATCACAGCGAGTTGCAGCGGGGACGCCAGCACAAAGCCCTGACCGATGGAGGCGTTGACCGAATCCCCGATCACCCAGTCTTCGCCCTTGACGCTACGCTTCCACTCTTTGGTGGGCGCGAGGCCTTGGGCCACGGCTGACATGGGAATGTCGTGGCGCTCGCCAATGCCGAGGCGGCGGGCCATTTCGGAGATCCGCTCGATCCCTGTTTCCAGCGCCAGCTCGTAAAAATAGACATCGCAGCTTTCGCTGAGCGCGCGCACGAGGTTGACGTTGCCGTGGCCCGAGCGCTTCCAGCAGCCGAACTTCTGGCTGTAGACCTCAAGGTGGCCTTTGCAGCGGAAGCTGTCTTCGGCTGTCACAATGCCAGCTTCCATGGCTGCGAGGGCTGTGACCATTTTGAAGGTCGACCCGGGCGGGTAGGTGCCTTGCACGGATTTGGAGACAAGCGGGCGGTGGTCATCTTCAATCAGGCCGTTGTAGTCGGCAACCGAGATTCCGTTGACAAAGAGGTTGGGGTCAAAGGCGGGGGAAGAAGCGATGGCCAAGAGATCACCGCTCTCTGTGTCGATCACCACGGCAGCGGCGCTTTCGTCGCCCAAGCGGGCCTGACAGTAGTTTTGCAGCATGTGGTCAATGGTGAGCTGGATGTCAGCACCCGGCTTGCCCTCAACGCGGCCCAGCTCGCGCACTTCGCGCCCTGTTGCGTTGACTTCAAGGCGCATCGTGCCGGCTTTGCCGCGCAGCTCTGCTTCCTGACGGGCCTCAAGCCCTGTTTTGCCGATCTGGAACCGCGGCAGGTTGAGCAGTGGATCGGGGTTTTCGATGCGGCTTAGGTCATAGTCCGACACCGGGCCGACATAGCCGATAACATGGGTGAAATCGGCCCCGAGCGGGTAGTTGCGCGAGAGCGCCACCTGCGGCTCGATGCCGGGCAGAGCAGGCGCGTTGGTGGCCACGCGTGTGAGCTCTTCCCATGTGATTTTCTCGGCAATGGTGACTTGCGTATCGCCACGCCGCTTTTTCATTTCGGCCCGCGCCTCGTTGACCAGATCCGGGTCAAGGCGGATCAGCTGGCCGAGGCGGGCGATGGTTTCTTCAATGTCACCCGCATCTTCCCGCGTGATGGTGACGCGGTAGCTGGGCACATTTTCGGCGACCCTGCGCCCCACACGGTCATAGACCTCGCCACGGGCTGGCGGAATGAGGCTGATCTTGATGCGGTTTTCTTCAGCCAGAAAGCGAAACTGGTCAGACTGCTGCACTTGCAGATAATGCATGCGCGCGCCCAGAATGCCGACCAGACCCGCCTGTAGCCCGCCCACAAGCAAGGTGCGGCGGCTGACAATGGCCTGACTGGTGAGCTTTTCATTGTTGCTTTTGCGCATGCTATTCCCTCAGAGCCGCTGGCCAAGGGCGTTGACCTCGCCCAATGTCGGCTTTTTCAATCCGAAGAATAGCCAAGAAAACCCGATCACAACAGGGTAGCACAAAATTGTGAGCAAGATTTGGACCAAGGTTGTCTTCAGCGCGAAGGCTTCGACAAAAAAGACAAGCAATACAATGCGGTGGCCGAGGATCACGCCAACAATGGCGACGGAGGCTGTGAACCACTCGACCGAAAACGGCATGTCACGCAGGCGGCTCGCACGGGATTTGAGCATTTCAACGGCGATGAGGGCGATGGCTGCGAATAGGCCAGGGGGGCGACTCAGCAACAGATCGGCGAGCAGCATGATGAGCGCCACAAGAAAGGCCGGCACAAACTCGGGCCTGCGCAGCGCCCAGCAAAACGCCAGCGACAGGATGATATCGGGGGCCGGGAAATAGCCCGGGCGCGTTTCAAGCGGCAGAAGGTGCAAAAACATGACCCCCGCGCAGAGCAGGGCGAAGGCTGAGCGCATGAACCAAAGCCGGCTGACTGTGTTCTCAGTCATTGCTTGCAGCCTCGCCTGCGGCTTCGGAGTTCGGGCTGACCTCGGGCAAAACGAGCTTGCCGGGGTCGGAGATGCGCTCGTTGCCGTAGTTGCGCAAAACGCGCAGGAACTCGAGGCGCTCATAGTCTGCGGAGAGGCGCACGCGCATCCGCCCGCCCGTATCGACGGCGATATTGCCGATCAGCACGCCTGCGGGGAACACATCGCCATCGCCTGAGGTCACCACGCGGTCTCCCGGGCGCACAAGGTCGCGGTTTTCGACAAAGTCGATGGGCGGAGCGAGGCTGTTGTCACCGACAATGAGGCCTGTCTGGCCTGATGGCTGGATTGTGACAGGGACGCGTGAGGCGGCATCTGTCACCAGAAGCACACGCGAAGAGCGCTCGCCCACACCCGAAATGCGCCCGACAAGGCCGATGCCGTCCATCGCGGCCCAGCCATCAAGGATACCATCGCGCGCGCCCACGTTGATGAGCACTGATTGGCGGAAAGGCGAGCCGCTGTCTGCCAGCACAACGCCTGTGATGTAGGTGAGGCGCGGATCAAGACGGACATTGTTCAGATCAAGCAGGCGGGCGTTTTCCTGCTCCAGTTGCAAGGCCGCCTCTTTCCAGCTGTTCATTTGCTGCAACTCGCGGCGCAGCTCCTGATTCTGGTTGTAGATTTTCTGGTAGCTCTGGAAGTCTTTCACCAGATTGGCCAGCCCCGTGACGGGCGCGAAGGCCCAGTCAAAATTGGGCACCACACGGTCGATCACTGCGATGCGGAAGCGCTCAACGCGCGGGCTGTCGATCCGCCACAGCACAAAGACACCTATGAGCAGCAGCACCAGCACAACCGTCAAAAGCCGCTTGAGCGGGCCGGTGAAATCGTCTGATTTGAGCGGGTCGTGTGCCAATAGGAGCCCTTCTGCGCGTGATTATTGCGCTCTGGGGGAGCGCATCAGCTGTCGTAGTCGATAGCGTGGGCGAGTTGCTTTTCAAACTCAAGCGCTTTGCCTGTGCCGAGGGCCACACAGTTGAGGCTTTCGTCGGCAATCGAGACGCTGAGGCCCGTCTGTTCGCGCAGCGCCAGATCAAGATCACCCAAGAGCGCGCCGCCACCTGTCAGCATGACACCACGGTCGACGATATCGGCCGAGAGGTCGGGCGGGGTGGTTTCAAGCGCGGTCATGACCGCTTCGCAGATCTGTTGTACGGGCTCTGAAAGGGCCTCTGCGATCTGG
Source organism: Lentibacter sp. (assembly GCF_965658795.1). NCBI lineage: Bacteria > Pseudomonadati > Pseudomonadota > Alphaproteobacteria > Rhodobacterales > Roseobacteraceae > Lentibacter > Lentibacter sp. The sequence goes on from NZ_CBFHTG010000001.1 coordinate 116,628, forward strand.
GCTTGAGAGATCTCGGTTTCTTTTGGCACGCCTGTGAGCAGGTCACGGCCACGCACCTGAATGGAGGTGCCGCGGCCATCGTCGGGCATACGGGCTGTGCCGATGGTTGTTTTGATGCGCTCGGCGGTGCTTTCGCCTACGAGCAGGTTTTGCTGGCGGCGTAGATAGCTGATGATGGCTTCATCCATACGGTCCCCCCCCACACGCACGGAGCGGGCATAGACGATATCGCCGAGCGAGAGCACGGCGACTTCGGTTGTCCCGCCGCCGATGTCGACAACCATGTTGCCTGTCGGGTCGGTGATGGGCATGCCCGCGCCAATGGCGGCGGCGATCGGCTCGGCAATCAGCCCGCAGCGGCGCGCGCCAGCACCAAGGACAGACTGGCGGATCGCGCGTTTTTCAACGGGTGTCGCGCCGTGGGGCACACAGACGATGACTTTGGGCTTGGAAAACGTCGAGCGCTTGAGAACTTTGCGGATGAAATGTTTGATCATTTCTTCGGCCACGTCAAAGTCGGCAATGACGCCTTCACGCATCGGGCGGATCGCCTCGATGGTGCCGGGGGTGCGGCCGAGCATCAGCTTGGCATCTTCGCCCACGGCAAGCACGCGCTTGACGCCATCTTTCACATGATAGGCCACAACGGAGGGTTCATTCAGAATGATTCCGCGCCCTTTGACGTAGACAAGGGTGTTTGCAGTTCCCAGATCGATTGCCATGTCAGAAGCAAAAAGACCGGGCAATTTATCAAAGAACAGCATGGGCGGGTGAACCTTAGGTAAACGTGTGAAGGTGCGACGAGTCGCAGGCGCTGGCTGTATATAGGCCTGCCGCGCCCCTGACGAAAGGGGGAAACGGGCTCTTACGCGCTCAAAGAGGCCCGCTTGAGCGCGAATTAACTCAAATGGCTTTTATCTGTGGGTCTCAAGCTCAAATTTGCCTGATTGGCGCTTATCGCGTTCCTTTCACGATCTTTTGCGCGCAATTGCGCTGGTATATGGGCGCGAAATCGCCCAAGTTTGGCGGGTATTTTTCTGGAGAACGCTTTCATGAGACATTCTGTTTGGGTATGTGGTTTGGCCGCTTTGTCGCTTTCGGGCTGCATGGATGCAACGGGGCACAACGCCGAGGGGCTTTTGGTGACTGTTCCTGAAGAGGTATTGAGCATCGCGGCGCCGAACCAGAACCTCGGCGCCCTGCGGATAAACCCCGTGGACGGCTGCTTTGAGTACCAACACATCGGCCCTGTGGAAACGACCTTCCTGCCCTTGAGAACGAAGACGGGCAACCCGATTTGCACCACCCCGCCAGCGGCCTAAGCCGCAAGCACCACTGGCGCTGAACGCCTCTCGCGCGGTTAGCTGCTGGCTGTGATCTTGTCTTCTGTGGGGTGAAGATGGGCTGTGGAGCCGACCACCACCTCTTCATAAAGCCCGTTGATATGGGCCATCACCATGCGCACGCAGCCCGAGCTGGCCCGCCCGCCGATGGAGCGGGGGCTGGGAGAGCCGTGGATGCGCAAGTAGGTGTCGCGGTTGCCGTCAAACAGATAGAGCGCGCGTGAGCCGAGCGGGTTTTGCGGGCCTGCGTTCATACCGTCTTCGTATTGGGCATATTTGTGTGGCTCGCGTTTGATCATCGCGGGTGTCGGTGTCCAGGTGGGCCACTTTTTCTTGACCTTGATCGTGTAGGTGCCTGCCTCGTAGAGGTTGCCCTTGGCGATGGCGACGCCGTAGCGCATGGCCAGACCACCCTCGCGGATGTGGTAGAGGTAGCGCGCGACGGCATCAACATGGATATCGCCGACTGTCAGCCCGTCGTTGGCCTTGACCATCTGGGGCAGAAAACGCGGATGGAAGCCCCAAGGATTGGACGTTTCTGGCACGTAGTTGGCAGGTGTGATCTGTGCATCCCATGCGGCCCAACGAGAGGGCGGAGATACAGGGGCAGCCTGCGCAAAGCTGCTGGTCAGGGGCGCTGAAAAAAGCGCGGCGCTGGAGGCGATAAAATGACGACGGGTAAGCATGAGGCAACTGTCTCCGAATGCGGCTGAGCGATGCGAGTATGATAGGGTCATGCGGGAGAAAAAAGCAATTGGCCAATCAAATGCCTGTGAGACAGAGGCTGCGCGTTTCCCCCCCGAGCGCGCAAAATCTGGCGCGCTCGGGGGGCGTTTTCAGGCTTAGCCGTGGTCTTTGTAGCTGATCTCTTTGGTGTCTTCGCCTGTCTTGCTGCGGCGCACCAAGAGGCGGTTGAGCGCATGGATATAGGCCTTGGCCGAGGCGACAACAGTGTCGGTGTCAGCTGACTGGCCTGTGGCGATGTTGCCATCTTCTTCCAGACGCACCGAGACAGTGGCCTGCGCATCGGTGCCTTCGGTGACAGCGTTCACCTGATAAAGCTCAAGGTGGGCCGTGTTGGGGTGCAACTTGCGGATCGCCTTGAAGGCAGCGTCCACGGGGCCGTCGCCTTTCTCGATTGCGGTGCTCTCGGCTCCGTCGATGTCCATCACCAAGGTGGCCTCGGCCGGGCCACCTGTGCCGCAAACCACCCGCAGGGTGATGAGCTTGAGGCGGTCGCTTTCGGCTGTGTCGCCCACGCGCATCAGCGCGATGATGTCATCATCAAAGACTTCTTTCTTGCGGTCTGCGAGGTCTTTGAAGCGCACGAAGACATCTTTGAGCTGGTTGTCACCGACTTCAAAGCCCAAGTGCTCGAGCTTGTCGCGCAGGGCCGCGCGGCCAGAGTGTTTGCCCAAAGGCAGCGATGTGCCTGCAAGGCCCACATCTTCGGGGCGCATGATCTCGAAGTTTTCGCGGTTTTTAAGCATGCCGTCCTGGTGGATGCCTGACTCATGCGCGAAGGCGTTCTTGCCCACAATCGCCTTGTTGAACTGAACAGCAAAGCCTGAAACAGCAGCGACGCGGCGCGAGATGTTCATGATCTTGCGGGTGTCGATGTTTGTTGTCCACGGCATGATGTCGTGGCGGGTCTTCAGCGCCATGACAACTTCCTCAAGGGCGGTGTTGCCCGCGCGCTCGCCGAGGCCATTGATGGTACATTCGATCTGGCGCGCGCCGCCTGCAACGGCTGCGAGGCTGTTGGCTGTCGCCATGCCAAGGTCGTTGTGACAGTGGGTGGCAAAGATCACATCGTCAGCGCCGGGGACGGTCGCGATGATCCGTTTGATCAGATCAGCCGATTCCATCGGTGCTGTGTAGCCAACCGTATCCGGGATGTTGATCGTGCTGGCACCTGCCTTGATGGCGATTTCGATAACGCGGCAGAGATAATCCCACTCCGTCCGCGTGGCATCCATGGGCGACCACTGGACATTGTCGGTGAGGTTGCGGGCGTGGGTCACGGTTTCGTGGATGCGCTCGGCCATCTCGTCCATCGTGAGGTTGGGAATGGCGCGGTGCAGCTCTGATGTTCCGATGAAGGTGTGAATGCGCGGCTGGGCGGCGTGTTTCACGGCCTCAAAGCAGCGGTCGATGTCTTTGGCGTTGGCGCGCGCCAAGCCACAGATGACCGAATTTTTGCTGCGCTTGGCGATCTCTGAAACGGCGTTGAAGTCGCCTTCGGAGGCAATCGGGAAGCCCGCTTCAATGATATCCACGCCCATATCGTCGAGCAGCTCGGCGATTTCGAGTTTTTCTTCATGGGTCATTGTGGCGCCGGGCGATTGTTCGCCGTCGCGCAATGTGGTGTCAAAAATGTAGACGCGGTCTGATGCAGGTGCAGATGTCATATCGGTTCTCTATGTTTGATGAATGTCTAAGCTGTTTGGCGCTGGCTGTCATACCCTCTGAGCACGTGCGCCATGAGGCACGCTCAGAGGCAGCTTAGAAGCAGGAGAGCAGACGCAGCGCGCGCGGCGCGAAAAGCGCGGGGCGGCATGGGTGCGATATGTGTCTGCAATGTCATGAGCAAAGTTATAGGAGCGGGATTTGCCGAGATAAACCCCCAATTTGCGCCAAATGCATTTGTGGCCTTGACCCTCCAGTGACTGGAAGGCCTATCTGGGCCTTAAAGAGGTGTCATATGAGCAAGAAAGAGGTGTCATATGAGCAAGATAGAACTGTCGATTGAAGGCTTGAGCTGTGCAGGCTGTGTGCGCCGTGCAGAGGCGGCTATTGTTGGCGTTGAGGGCACCGGGGCGGTCACTGTGAACCTTGCCACCAAGCGGGCAAGCCTTGAGCTGGGCAGGGCGGGGCTGGCCGATGTGGCGGCTGCGCTGGCCACGGCGGGCTACCCTGCGCGCGAGGAGGCGGCTGTGTTCACCATTGAGGGGATGAGCTGCGCCTCTTGTGTGGGGCGCGTTGAGGCGGCTGTGCGGGCGCTTGCTGGTGTCAGTGATGCGCGCGTGAGCTTTGCAGCGGGGGAGCTGCGTGTGCGCTACCTTGACCGCGTTGTTACTCTGTCTGATATCATCGCGGCTGTGAAAGGTGCGGGGTATGTTGCGCAGCCCAAGGGCACCGGGCCAAGTGCCGCCGAACGCCGTGAGGCCGAGGTGGGCGAGCTGAAGCGCACCGTGACCATGGCTCTGCTGCTGGCCTTGCCCGTGTTCCTGCTGGAAATGGGCGGGCATCTTTACCCACCGTTTCACCACTGGGTCATGGCCACGGTCGGGCAGCAGGCCTCTTGGCTGTTCCAGTTTGTGCTGACCAGCGCTGTGCTCCTTGGGCCGGGGCGCAAGTTTTACACCGTTGGCTTGCCGATGCTCGCCAAAGGCGCGCCAGATATGAACTCGCTTGTCGCGGTCGGCACGCTGGCGGCCTATGCCTATTCGGTTGTCGCAACATTTTTGCCGGGCCTTTTGCCCAGTGATGCGCGGGCGGTCTATTTTGAGGCGGCGGCGGTCATTGTCGCGCTGATCTTGCTGGGGCGCTACCTTGAGGCGCGCGCAAAGGGGCAGGCAGGGGCGGCCATCGCCAAGCTTGTGGAGCTGGCCCCCACGGAGGTGGAGATCCGCCGCGAGGGCGGGTTTGTCACAGCAGAGGCCAGCGAAGTTGTGGTGGGGGATGTGCTCCGTTTGCGCCCCGGGGCGCGTGTGCCTGTGGACGGTGTGGTTGCGGCAGGGCAGAGCCATGTGGACGAATCCATGCTGACGGGGGAGCCGATGCCTGTGATGAAAAGCGCAGGAGATGCGCTTATTGCCGGCACGGTGAATGGCGCAGGCGCGCTGGAAATGGTGGCTGAGAAAATTGGCGCTGATACTGTCTTGGCAGGGATCGTGCGCACCGTGGAAGAGGCGCAGGCGGCCAAGCTGCCCATTCAGGCGCTGGTTGACCGAGTCACCATGTGGTTTGTGCCCGTGGTCATGGGCCTGTCTGCGCTGACGTTGCTCACGTGGCTGGCCTTTGGCGCAGGGCTGGCCGGCGCGCTTGTGGCGGCGGTTTCTGTTCTTATCATTGCCTGCCCCTGTGCGATGGGGCTGGCGACGCCCATGTCGATCATGGTGGGCACAGGGCGCGGGGCTGAGCTGGGTGTGTTCTTTCGCAAGGGCGATGCGCTGCAGCGGCTGTCTGATGTAAAGATCGTGGCGTTTGACAAGACAGGCACACTCACCGAAGGCAAGCCGCAGCTCACTGACTTTGAGGCCTTGGGCGGGTTTGAAACGGCAGAGGTGTTGCGCCTTGTGGCGGCGGCAGAGCAGGGCTCCGAGCACCCTGTCGCGCGGGCGATTGTGGCCGCATATGAGGGCGCTTTGCCTCGTGCCGAAGGCTTTGAGGCTATCGCAGGGCAAGGCCTGCGCGCAGAGGTTGACGGACGCTCTGTTCTGATCGGGACTGCCCGGCTTATGGGCGAAGAAGGTCTTCAGCTTGAGGGCGATGCTGAGCCGCTTGAGGCGGCTGGAAAATCGGTTTCCTATGCTGCGATTGACGGGCGGATGGCGGCTGTCTTTGCTGTGTCGGACGCTTTGAAGGCGGATGCCAAAGACACGATTGCCGCGCTGCATGCGATGGGGCTGAAAACCGTGATGATCACGGGCGACAGTGCTTCAGCTGCGCAGTTTATCGCCCAGCAGGCGGGAATTGACGAGGTGATTGCCGAAGTCATGCCTGAGGGCAAGCTTGAGGCGATCCGCAAGCTGCAAGCCCAAGGCGCTGTGGCTTTTGTGGGAGACGGTATCAACGATGCTCCTGCGCTTTCGGCGGCGGATGTGGGCATTGCGATTGGCACAGGTACGGATGTGGCGATTGAGAGTGCAGAGGTGGTTCTGATGACGGGCGCGCCTTCAAAGGCGCTGGCTGCTGTGACGCTGGCCCGTAACGTGATGCGCAATATCAGGCAAAACCTGTTCTGGGCTTTCGCTTACAACGCGGCGTTGCTGCCTGTTGCGGCGGGTGTTTTTTACCCGCTCACAGGCTGGCTTCTTTCGCCGATGCTTGCCGCTGGCGCGATGGCGCTGAGCTCTGTCTTTGTTGTGAGCAACGCACTGCGCCTGCGGCGGGCCTAACGAGGCCTGGAAGTGTTATTGGTCGGCAGGCTCGCCCGGTGTGGTGGCATCAGGTGTGGCTGGGGCGGCTGCGCTTTCGGTTGCGGTGCTGCCTTCGAATATGCCGTTGTTCCACGTGCCTGTTTCGACCTCGCCCGAGGCGTAGGTCATGGTGCCTGTGCCTTGGCGTTTGCCTTTCTGGAACTGGCCTTCATAGACATCGCCATTGGCATAGGTGGCGCGGCCCAGCCCTGAGATCTCACCATCGCTCCAAGCCCCGTCATAGATGAAGCCGTCGGGCATGGTTATTTTGCCTTGGCCATTGCGCTGCCCACCTGTGAAGTTACCCTCGTAGAGCGTTCCGTCAGGGTAGGTGGCTTTGCCTGTGCCCTCGCGTTGGCCTGCGGCCCAGTTGCCCTCGTAGCGGTAGCCGTCGGCGTAGGTCATGATGCCAAAGCCATGGTTTTGTGCGTTTTTGAAGCCGCCTTCATAGATCACGCCATTGGCATAGGTCGCTGTGCCGTTGCCCTCAATCACGCCTGCGGCCCAGTCGCCATCGTAGGAGGCGCCATCGGCGTAGAGGATTGTGCCTGTCCCGTCGGGCTGGTCGGCGCGGAACTGGCCAACATAGACCGCACCGTCAGGGTAGGTGACCTTGCCTTGACCCTCGATGCGCCCGTCAAGCCACGCGCCTTCATAGGTGTAGCCATCGGCCCCTTTAAAAATACCCTGGCCCTCGCGCTTGTCGCCTGCAAAATCGCCTTCATAGGTGTCGCCGTTGGCATAAGTCACTTTGCCTTTGCCCTCGCGGCGGCCCTGCACGAGCTCACCTTCATAGACATCGCCATTGGCTTGGGTGAGTGTGCCTGTGCCGCCGATCTGGCCTTCAGTCCAGAGGCCTTTGTAAACGAGCCCGTCCGGCATGGTCAGTGTGCCTTCGCCTGCGCGCTCGCCGCCTGCCACGGTGCCGACATAGACCGACCCGTCAGGGTAGGTGATATGCGCGCTGCCCTCTTTGACGCCATCCAGCCATGTGCCATCGTAGATATAGCCGCTCGGGGAGGTCATCACGCCGTTGCCGTGGTGTTTGGCGTTGAGAAATGCGCCTTCATAGCGGGTGCCGTTGGCGTATTGGGCAACGCCTTGGCCGACGATCTTGCCTTCAAGCCAGCCGCCCTCAAAGGTGCCGCCATCGGCAAAGACAATCTTGCCCACGCCCTGCGGCTTGCCCTTTTCAAACTCGCCTTCATAAACCGAGCCGTTGGGAAAGCGCGCTGTGCCGCGGCCTTTGATCTCGCCGTCTGCCCAGTCGCCTGAGTATTCATAGCCGTTGGGCAGGCGGTAGGTGCCTGTGCCATGTTGGAGCCCGTCTTTGAACGTGCCTTCATAGACGCCACCGTCATCATATTGTTTGGTGATGATCTGGCCGTCTTGGGCCAGCACAGGGGCGGCCAGCGAAAAGGCGAGAGCGGTTGTTATCGTCAGAGCGGTTGTGCGAAATTTCATCATCGATCCATCCTGTTCTCCAGCAATTATGCCAAAGTTTGGTTGAAAGTTATGCGAGCAAAGCCTCGGGGGCAACGGGTTCTTCTTTCCCTTGGCTGTGTTTGTGCTAAATCAGCGGGCAAGTTTGGGCTAGGAGGGCAGCATGGCCAGAAATTTCCGCTTGATGGTGGCGCAGTTGAACCCTGTCGTTGGTGACATCGACGGCAACATTGCCAAGGCCCGTGCCGCTTGGGCAAAAGCGCGTGAGGCGGGTGTGGATATGCTGGCGCTGCCAGAGATGTTTGTCACCGGTTACAACGCGCAAGACCTTGTTTCAAAGCCGGTTTTTCATGACGCGGCGATTGATGCCGTGAAGGCACTTGCCCTTGAGTGCGCCGACGGCCCGGCCTTGGGCATTGGTGGGCCAGCTGTTGAGGGCGATGGGTTTTACAACGCCTATTATGTGCTGCAGCGTGGCGAGGTGAGTGCGCGGGTGCTCAAGCACCATCTGCCCAATGAGACTGTTTTTGATGAGGTGCGAATTTTTGACAGTGGCCCGATGAGCGGGCCTTATACCGTCAAAGGCCTGCGCATCGGCAGCCCGATTTGTGAGGATGCATGGCACGCAGACGTGACCGAAACCTTGCAAGAGAGCGGTGCCGAGATCCTGCTCGTGCCAAACGGCAGCCCTTACTACCGTGGCAAACACGAAACGCGGCTCAACCATATGGTCGGGCGCGTGGTCGAGACAGAGTTGCCACTGATCTATCTCAATATGGTCGGGGGGCAGGACGACCAAGTGTTTGATGGCGGCTCTTTTGCGCTCAACCCGCATGGGGCACTGGCCCACCAGCTTGGCGTTTTTGACGAAGAGCTGCGGATCATCGAGCTTGAGGACAAGGGGGAAGGCTGGAAGATCCTGAAAGGGGATATGGCCAAGCTGCCTGATGAATGGGAGCAGGACTACCGTGTGATGGTAGAGGGCTTGCGCGACTATCTTGGCAAGACAGGCTTTAAGAAAGTCCTGCTTGGCCTCTCGGGCGGGATTGATTCAGCCATTGTCGCGACGCTTGCTGTGGATGCGCTGGGGGCTGAGAATGTGCGCTGCGTGATGCTGCCTTCGGAGTACACGTCACAAGCCTCGCTGGATGATGCCAAAGACATCGCCCGACGTCTTGGCTGCCACTACGATATTGTCCCGATCAAAGCGGGGCGTGATGCCGTGACAGAGACGCTTGCGCCTTTGTTTGAGGGCCGTGAGGCCGATGTCACAGAAGAGAATATCCAGTCGCGCCTGCGCGGGCTTCTGTTGATGGCTATGTCCAACAAGTTTGGCGAAATGCTGCTGACCACGGGCAACAAATCTGAGGTCGCGGTGGGCTATGCCACGATTTATGGTGATATGGCGGGGGGCTATAACCCGATCAAAGACCTCTACAAGACCCGCGTGTTTGAGCAGTGCCGCTGGCGCAACGCCAACCACCGCGCGTGGATGCAGGGGCCGTCTGGACAGGTGATCCCTGTATCGATCATAGACAAACCGCCCTCAGCAGAGCTGCGCCCTGACCAGAAGGACGAAGACAGCCTGCCGCCCTATGATGTGCTTGATGATATTCTGGAGCGCTTGGTTGATAAGGACCAGTCGGTGGCGGACTGTGTGGACGCAGGGCATGACCGCGACACCGTGAAGCGGATTGAACATCTGATTTATATCAGTGAATACAAGCGCTTCCAGTCAGCGCCCGGCCCGCGCCTCACGCCCAGTGCTTTCTGGCTTGATCGCCGTTATCCGATTGTGAACCGCTGGCGCGACCCGAGCTGAGGCTCACTTGCCCGCGCGCCTCGCGGCGATGCGGGCGAGCCACGGGCGCAAGGGCAGAAAGCCACGGTAGGCCAGCTCTAGCAAAGGTGTGACAAGCGGCAGCTTGGCGAGCCGTGCGGCCCAGCGCCAACGGGGCAGCTTGGCCCAGATGGCGGCAAAGCCGCGTGCGCCCGAGATCAGCTGGCCGTTTGCGTCGCGCACATGAAAGCGGCTCAGTGCGGCGTCGCGGGTGAGGTCTTGGCCCAAATCCGAGCTGCCAGACGCGTCTACAAAACAGAGCGCGTCTGCCCCTGACTGGCGCTTGTAATGGTCTATCTCAAGCGTGCAAAGCGGGCAGGCCCCGTCATAGTAGACAGTGAGCTCTGGCGCGGGGGTCTTTTCTGTATCCATCATAAAAAGGATACGCTGCGCGCAGGTGCTTGGTTCATTAAACCCGCGCGCAGCCGTGGTGTTTGGTGGCTTACTCAGTCCATCATCAGTTGGTAGCTGGCGGGCACATAGTGAAAGCCGTCACCGCGTGTTTCGACATAGCCCACCGCCGGGAAGGGCATATGATAGCCGATGAATGGGATTTTATCAGCCGCCATCATGCCCAGCATTTTGCGGCGGGTTTGGGCTGCCATGGCTTTGTCGCGGTCAAACTTCACTTCCCAGTCAGGGTAGGCCAGTGACCAAACGTAATGGTTGGCAAAATCAGCGCCAAGCACGAGCTGCGCGCCCTCACTTTCCAGCATATAGGCCATGTGGCCCGGCGTGTGGCCGAAGGCGGCCATCGCTGTAATGCCTGACGCAACCGCGCCACCATCCTCAAGCATGGTCATCTTCTCGGCCATCGGGCGCACGTTGTTTTCAAAGCCGTCGTTGCCTGCCATATCCCATGCATTGAACTCGGTGGAGCCTGTCACGTAGTCGGCGTTGGCAAAGGTGGGCGTGCCATCGTTCATCATGCCGCCGATGTGGTCACCGTGCATGTGGGTGAGCACCACTGTGTCGATCTGCTCAGGGGCATAGCCTGCGGCTTTGAGCGCGCCTGTGATGCCGCCTGCGTTGAGGCCTGTGTCAAACAGAACAAGCTTTTCGCCTGTGTTGACGACCGTGGGGGTAAAGAAAAACTGGGCCTTGTCTGTCGGGATGTTGGCAGCCGCCGACGCCGTGGCAAAGTCTTCTGGTGTGGCGTTCATGCCAAAAATGCTTTGCGGCTCGGGCACTGTGCGCGTGCCTGCAAGCAGGGAGGTCACTTCAAATCCACCGATCTTGATACGGTTGAACTTGGCGGTGGCTGCGCCCATCATTTCGGCGGCGGCAAAGGCGGGGCTTGTGCTGGCAGCGGCGAGTGGCAGAGCCGCTGCGCCAAGAAGGGCAGTGCGGCGCGAGATTTGGGGCTGGGTGGTCATTGGATGGCTCCTGTTGATACTCATACATTTTGTTATACGCACCAAATGCGCGAATGGATGCCTTTCACGCAAATTTGAAAAGGGCTTTACCACGCTGGCGCATCTGGACATTGGCGCGCCGGTGTGTGACACCGCGCCAGCCCATTTCGGAGAGCTAAAATGACTGTGACACGTTTCGCCCCATCGCCCACGGGATATATCCACGTTGGCAACCTGCGCACCGCGCTGATGAACTTTCTCATCGCGCGCAAGGCGGGAGGCGAATTTATCCTCAGGATCGATGACACGGACCCCGAGCGCTCCAAAGAAGAGTATGTCGACGCGATCAAGGAAGATCTGGAGTGGCTCGGCCTGACGTGGGACCGTGTCGAGCGCCAGTCCCTGCGCCTTGAGCGCTATGAAGCTGCTGCCGAAGAGCTTCGCAAGATGGGCCGCTTTTATGAGGTGTTTGAAACGCCGACAGAGCTTGACCTGAAGCGCAAGAAACAGCTCAACATGGGCAACCCGCCTGTCTATGATCGTGCGGGCCTCAAGCTGAGCGATGCCGAAAAAGACGCGTTGCGCGCCGAGCGGGGCGGCTACTGGCGCTTTCTGCTTGATCAGGAGCGCATTGAATGGGCCGACGGAATTATCGGCGATATGTCGATTGACGCGGCCTCTGTGTCTGACCCGGTTTTGATCCGTGCGGACGGGCAGGTGCTCTATACACTTGCGAGTGTGGTTGATGACACCGAGATGGGCGTGACCCATGTTGTGCGCGGCGCTGACCATGTGACCAATACGGCGACGCAGATCCAGATCATCCAGGCTTTGGGTGGGACTGTGCCGAGCTTTGCGCACCATTCGTTGCTCACAGGCCCGCAAGGCGAGGCGCTGTCCAAGCGGCTCGGCACGCTGAGCTTGCGCGACTTGCGGGCGCAGGGCGTTGAGCCGATGGCGCTGTTGAGCCTTATGGCGCGCCTTGGCTCTTCAGAGCCGATGGAACTTCAGACCGAGATGGCGACGCTCATTGAGGGCTTTGACATCGGACAGTTTGGCACTGCGCCGACCAAGTTTGATGTGGCCGATCTGTTTCCGCTGACAGCAAAGTATCTGCACGCGCAGCCCTTGGACGCTGTGGCGGATGAAATCGCCGCGCTTGGTGTTCCTGCCGAGCAGGCGGACGCGTTCTGGAATGTGGTGCGTGAAAATATCGAAACGCGCGCAGACCTTGCGGGCTGGTGGACGCTTCTCAGCGAAGGGGCCGAGCCTGTGATTGACGCGGAAGACACTGCGTTTGTTGCCGAGGCTATGGCGCTGCTGCCCGAGGGCGAGCTGACCAGCGACAGCTGGGGCGCTTGGACGGCGGCTGTGAAAGAGGCGACAGGGCGCAAGGGGCGCGGTCTTTTCATGCCGCTGCGCAAGGCGCTGACAGGTATGAGCCACGGCCCGGACATGAGCGCGCTGCTGCCCCTCTTGCAGGTGATTAAAGCTCGCGGGTGAACGGCGTGACTGCGAGCCGCGCCAGCGCATCATCGACAAATGTCAGCTCGTCTGCTGTGAGGGTCTTGTGCCTTGGATACAGCGGCTTGGCGCGGTCGTTGAGCAGGGGCGCCTCCCAGCCTGACGTGGTTTCAAAAAAGCGCATGGCGCCGGCCTCGCCAAACTCTTTGAGATAACCCTGTATCACCACATCAAGGTAGCTCAGCAAGATCGGGTGATCGAGGCTGGGGTCAAAATGGTGGCCGCTCTCTATGGCGTAGATCGCGATAGAGGATGCGCTGTTGCCCAAACCGTGCGTGACCTGATGCGCAGCATCGACGCGCGCGTAGGCGTGCTCTCGTTCATCAAGGGCCGCCCAGTCATCATTGGGGACATGGGCGATCAGACCGTCAATTTCGCAGGAAGAATCGGGCACCGCCGTCAGGAATGAGACGGGCCGCAACCGCGTGCTGCGCCATGCGCGCCGCCAGCCTGTGGCCGAGGCGGTCTGGGCTTGTGAAAAATCATGTGTGCTGCGGTTTACGAGAGAGCCGTAGCCAAAGAAAAATGCTTGTTTCATGGGGAAGCGATGCTTGGCCTGTTGATTTATGTCAAATGGTTTTGGTGTTTGATGCTGTATATCAGATGCAGCTTAACCTTTGGAGGAGCCTTTATGCGCGTTACAAAACGGACCAATATTGCGATCCGAATCCTTATGTTTTGCGCTGTAAACCCTGGCCGGCTTGTCACGAAGGCTGAAATAGCCGGGCCGTGTAACTCGTCGGAAAACCATTTGGCCCAAGTGATCAACCGCCTTGGCCAGCATGGTTTTTTGCACACGCAACGCGGGCGCAATGGCGGCTTGCGGCTGGCGCGCGCGGCGAGTGACATCAACATCGGTGACGTTTTTCGCGAGTTCGAGAGCGAAGTGCCTTTGGCCGAGTGCTTTGCCGACACGAATAATTCGTGTCCCTTGAAAGACGCGTGCCGCCTGCGCATTGCCATTCAGGATGCGGCCGAAGCGTTTTATGCCCACCTTGACGGGGTGACGCTTGATGCGCTGGTTTGCGACAACGCCCCGCTTGAGGCGATCCTTGGAACCTTCCGCTGCGAGCACGTCGCCTAGATTTCCCGCTTGCGGGAACCGGGGCCGTATTCTATCGTATGCAAGCAACCCCACGGGAGAACTGGCGTGTGCCAGTGCCGAAGGAGCAACCGCCCCGGAAACTCTCAGGCCACAGGACCGCGGGATTGTTTTAAAATCTGGAGAGTGGCGCGAGAGCGCCCGCCGAAGGGATAGCGATCTCAGGCAAAAGGACAGAGGGGCATCAAATACACGCAGACCTTGCGTGTGGAATGATGCCCGCGAGCTGCAAAGTATCGATGGGTTTGAGGGGAGAACCTATGACCGATCTGCAGCGCACGCCGCTTTACGATATGCACCAAGACCTTGGCGCCAAGATGGTGCCATTTGCAGGGTATGAGATGCCTGTGCAGTACCCGCTTGGCGTGATGAAAGAGCATTTGCACTGCCGCGCTGAGGCAGGCCTGTTTGACGTGAGCCACATGGGGCAGGTCATTTTGCGGGGGGCGGGCGCGGCCAAAGGGCTTGAGGCGCTGATACCGCAGGATGTGATTGGCCTTGCCGAAGGGCGGCAGCGCTACGGGTTTTTCACCAACGACGCGGGCGGGATCGAAGACGACCTGATGTTTGCCAACCGTGGTGACCACCTTTTTCTCGTGGTCAATGCAGGCTGCAAAGAGGCTGATGTCGCGCGGCTGCGTGCGGCTTTGGAGCCTGATGTGACGGTGGAGTACATCGAGGAGCGCGCTTTGCTGGCTCTGCAGGGGCCAGCCGCCGAGGCCGCTCTTGCCGCTCTTGCACCAGAGGTGGCGGATATGAAATTTATGGATGTGGCCACTGTTTCGCTCAACGGGGCGGAGTGCTGGGTTTCGCGCTCGGGCTACACTGGCGAGGATGGCTACGAGATATCAGTGCCTGCGGCGTCTGCTGTGGCGCTGGCGCAAGCTTTGCTGGCAGATGAACGGGTTGAGCCCATTGGCCTTGGTGCGCGCGACAGCCTGCGCCTTGAGGCGGGGCTGTGCCTGTATGGCCATGACATCGACGCGACAACCAGCCCTGTGGACGCCTCGCTGACGTGGGGGATCCAGAAGCTGCGCCGCGCGGGCGGCGCGCGCGAAGGGGGCTTCCCCGGCGCATCCGTTATTCTGGGCCAGCTGGCCGCAGGGGCGCGCAAAAAACGCGTAGGCCTTCTGCCCGAGGGCCGTGCGCCCATGCGGGAGGGTACGGTTATTTTTGCCAGCGCCGAGGGCGGTGAGCCGATTGGTCATGTGACCTCGGGCGCCTTTGGCCCCAGCCTGCAAAGCCCTATGGCCATGGGCTATGTGCCCAGCGACATGAGCGCTGTGGGCACCCAGCTCTTTGGCGAGGTGCGCGGCAAGAGACTGCCCGTGCAAGTCGCCAAGCTTCCCTTTATGCCTGCTAATTTCAAACGCTAAGACCCTCAAGGAGACGAAATATGAAATTTACTGAAGAACACGAATGGCTGCGCGAAGAAGACGGGCTGATTGTTGTGGGCATCACCGAGCATGCCAGTGAGCAATTGGGCGACGTTGTTTTTGTGGATCTGCCCGAAGAGGGCACAGAAGTGACCAAAGACGAAGAAATCTGTGTGATTGAAAGCGTCAAGGCGGCCTCTGACATTCTGGCGCCGCTTGATGGCGAGATTGTCGAAGTGAACTCTATGCTTGTTGATGAGCCAAGCAAGGTGAATGACGATCCGCTTGGAGACGCCTGGTTCTTCAAGATGAAACCATCAGACCTGAGCCCGATGGACGACTACATGGATGAAGCCGCTTACAAGAAATTTGTTGGCTAAGCCTGATCGCGCCGCGGCCTGTCTGCGGCGCAAACACCTGTCTCAATAAGCACGGCGCAGTGCCCGCGCCAAGGAGGATGTTATGCCATTCACACCGACTGAGTATCTGCCGTATGATTTTGCCAACCGTCGCCATATCGGCCCAAGCCCCGCGGAAATGCAGGAGATGTTTCAGGTGTTGGATGTTGCCAACCTTGAGGAGCTGATCGACCAGACCATTCCCAAGAGCATCCGCCAAGCTGCCCCGCTCGACTTTGGCAAGCCGCTGTCCGAGCGTGAGCTTTTGCACCAGATGCGCCTGACCGCAGGCAAGAACAAAGTGCTCCAGTCGTTGATTGGCATGGGCTATCACGACACGGTCACGCCTCCTGCGATCCAGCGTAATATTCTGGAAAACCCTGCTTGGTACACGGCCTATACGCCCTATCAACCAGAGATCAGCCAAGGCCGCCTTGAGGCGCTCTTGAACTTCCAGACCATGATCACAGACCTGACAGGTCTGGATGTGGCCAATGCCTCGCTTCTGGATGAGGCCACGGCCTGCGCCGAGGCCATGACGGTGGCGCTGCGCGTGAGCAAGTCAAAGGCCAAAGCCTTCTTTGTTGACCGCGACTGCCACCCCCAGAACATTGCTGTGGTCAAGACACGCGCCGAGCCGCTGGGCATCGAAGTGATCGTTGGCAACCCTGACAAGATGGATGCAAGTGCTGTCTTTGGAGCGCTGTTCCAGTACCCTGGAACATACGGCCACGTACGGGACTTTACCGACCACATCACCGAGCTTCATGCCCATAAGGCGATTGGAATTGTGGCCGCTGACCCACTGTCATTGACGCTGTTGAAAGAGCCAGGCGCGATGGGGGCTGACATCGCTGTTGGCAACACGCAGCGCTTTGGGGTGCCGCTGGGCTATGGCGGGCCGCACGCGGCCTATATGGCGTGTAAAGATGCTTACAAACGTTCGCTGCCCGGACGTATTGTGGGGGTGTCTGTCGACAGCCACGGCAACCGCGCCTACCGCCTCAGCTTGCAAACGCGTGAGCAGCACATCCGCCGCGAGAAGGCGACCTCCAATGTCTGTACGGCACAGGCTTTGCTGGCCGTGATGGCCTCGATGTATGCGGTCTTCCATGGCCCGGAGGGGCTGAAAGCGATTGCGCAGCGCATTCACCGCAAGACAGTGCGTTTGGCCAAAGGGCTTGAAGCCGCTGGCTTCAAGGTTGATCCACAGAGTTTCTTTGACACGATCACCGTTGATGTCGGCCCGCTTCAGGCAGCTGTGATGAAATCAGCGCTTGATGAGGGTGTGAACCTGCGCGCCGTAGGCGAAACTCGCGTTGGCATTGCGCTGGATGAGGCCACGCGCCCTGAGACTGTCGAAGCTGTCTGGCGCGCCTTTGGCATTGAGCGCCGTGATGACGACTTCGCGCCCGAGTACCGTGTGCCAGAAAACCTGCACCGCGAGAGCACTTATTTGCAGCACCCGATCTTTCACATGAACCGCGCCGAGACCGAAATGATGCGCTACATGCGCCGTCTCTCTGATCGTGATCTTGCGCTTGATCGTGCCATGATCCCGCTTGGGTCGTGCACGATGAAGCTAAATTCGGCGGCAGAAATGATGCCGGTGAGCTGGCGTGAGTTCTCCTCGATCCATCCGTTCGTGCCGCAAGATCAGGCGCTTGGGTACAAAGAGATGATTGATGATCTCACCGCCAAGCTTTGTGACATCACGGGCTATGACGGCATGTCGATGCAGCCCAACTCTGGCGCGCAAGGCGAATATGCGGGGCTTCTGACGATCAAGCAGTACCACGAGGCCGAGGGCCAAGGGCACCGCGATGTCTGCCTCATTCCGATGTCAGCCCATGGCACCAACCCTGCCAGCGCGCAGATGGTGGGCTGGAAAGTTGTTGTGATCAAATCGGCTGAAAATGGCGATATTGATCTGGATGATTTCCGCGCCAAGGCCGCCGAGCACAAAGACAATCTTGCAGGCTGCATGATCACCTATCCGTCTACGCATGGTGTGTTTGAAGAGACGGTCAAGGAAGTCTGCGACATCACACATGCCCATGGCGGGCAGGTCTATATTGACGGGGCCAACCTCAACGCAATGGTCGGGCTGTCCAAGCCCGGTGACTTAGGTGGGGATGTGAGCCACCTGAACCTGCACAAGACCTTCTGCATCCCGCATGGGGGCGGTGGCCCCGGTATGGGGCCGATCGGGGTGAAGGCGCATCTGGTCCAGCATCTGCCGGGGCATTTGCAAACAGGCGGCACGGCTGGCCCTGTGAGTGGCGCGCCTTATGGCTCGCCCTCGATCCTGCCGATCTCTTGGGCCTATGTGCTCATGATGGGCGGGGAAGGCCTGACGCAGGCAACACGGGTTGCGATCCTCAATGCCAACTACATTGCCAAGCGGCTCGAAGGCGCGTTTGACGTGCTCTACAAAGGCCGTGGCGGACGTGTGGCGCATGAGTGTATCATTGATACGCGCCCCTATGCCGAGAGCGCGGGTGTGACTGTTGACGACATTGCCAAGCGGCTGATCGACAACGGCTTTCACGCGCCCACCATGTCCTGGCCTGTTGCGGGGACACTGATGATCGAGCCAACAGAGTCCGAGAATAAGGCCGAGCTTGACCGCTTCTGTGATGCGATGTTGTCCATCCGCGAAGAGATCCGCGAGATCGAGGAGGGCAAGATCGATGCGGCCAACAACCCGCTGAAGAACGCGCCGCACACCATGGAAGACCTCGTGCGCGACTGGGACCGCCCGTATAGCCGCGAGCAGGCTTGCTTCCCGAAAGGGGCGTTCCGTGTCGATAAATACTGGCCACCGGTGAACCGCGTGGACAACGCCTACGGCGACCGCCATCTGGTGTGCACATGCCCGCCTCTGGAAGACTACGCAGAAGCTGCCGAGTAAGCCTGACGGCAAGAACAGGACACGCCCCCGTCGCAGGACGGGGGCGTTTTGCGTTTAGCCTGCGCTGCGCAGGATTTGCGCAGGCTTGGCTTGCAGTGCGCGCAAGGAGAAGCCGATGTTGGCGATCAGGTTTGCCAGCACACCGCAGGCAAGGATCAGCAGGGCCGAGGGCCAGATCACGACGAAGTCGGATTCAAACACAAAGTGGTTGACCGCCCACGCCGCAGTGAGACCCGCGACCAAGGCAACAAGCGCCGCAGCTGCGCCCAAAAGGCCCGCGCGCAACAGGAACGAGCGCAGGATCTGACCGCGTGTTGCGCCCAGTGTTTTCAGGATTGCGGCTTCGCGTTGGCGGGCCGGTGCGCCTGTGCCCGCCGCCCCGATGAGCACAACAAAGCCCGAGAGGATCGCGGCAGCGGCCCCCCATCGGGTCGCGCCTGCCAAAGTGCCCAGCACTTCGGAGACCCGCGCAATCGCGTCGCCGACAGCGACGGCCGTCACATTGGGATAGGCCTTTGACATATCGCGCAAAATAGCGCCCTCAGACTGAGGGTCTGCATAGACAGTGGCGATAAAACTGTGTGGCGCACCCGCAACCGCACCCGGATTGACCGCCATAACAAAGCCGATGCCTGCGGTAGAGAAATCAACTTCGCGCAGGCTGGTGATGGGGGCCTCAATGGGGCGGCCCAGAATGTTGAGCGTGAGCACATCGCCAAGCTTGAGGCCGATCTCTTCTGCCTCCTCAGCTGCAAAGCTGATCTGGGGTGGCCCGTTTGCCCCGAGCGGCCAATGCTCGCCCTCAACAATGCTCCAGTTCTCTGGCAGCGCGTCATAATAGGTGATGCCACGATCCCCTTCGATCACCCAGTGGCCAGGAGCGACTTCGCTGGCGGGGCGTCCGTTGATCTTTGAGAGAATGCCGCGCAGCATGGGCGCTGTTTCAATGCGGCTCACGCTGGGGTTTTCCTCAAGGGTGGCCTCGAAGGGGCCGATCTGATCTTTCTGGATGTCGATAAAGAAATAGGATGGCGCGATTGTGGGCAGGTCGGCTGTGATGGCGCGGCGCAAGTTGCCATCAACCTGACCAACGGTCGACAGAACGGCAAGGCCGAGGCCGAGCGAGAGCACAGTGGTCAGCGCATCAGAGCGCCCGCCGCCAATGGACGCCAAGGCGAGGCGGCGCATGGGGTGGGTGGCGCGCGCCCGCAGCCGGCGGGCCAATGCGCGCAAGCCCTGGGCTGCAAGGGCCAGAACAGCCAGTGCAAGCGCCAAAGCAAGGCTTGTGTAAAGCGTGAGCGTGGCGCTGCCAGAGAACCAGACGGCAGCTCCGATAAGTGCGGCACTGAGTGCTGCAATAAGCGCCAGATAGGGCCAGCGTGGCAAGCCGCCTGAGCCTGTTTCACTGTCGCGAAACAGGGTTGCTGCGCGCACAGTCTCGCTGCGGGCGAGGGGCCAGATTGTGAAGATCGCGGCGGTCAGGAGGCCGTAGATAGCGGCCTCAAAGAGTGGCGCGGGGTAGAGCGCAAATGAGGCCGGGACAGGCAGCAGGCTGCCCAGCCACGGGCCAAGCAAAAGTGGGCCACCGCCCCCTATAATGAGGCCCAGTGCAATCCCAACAAACGCCATGACAGCAATCTGGACGCCGTAGCTTGTGAGGATGGTGGCGCGGGAGGCGCCGATGCTGCGCAAGGTGGCTATGACGCGGGTTTTGCGCGACAGATAGGCCCCCACAGCGATAGAGACACCGATGCCGCCCATGGCGAGGCCCGAGAAGCCGACAAGCACCAGAAAGGCCCCGAGGCGGGCAATGAATTCAGAGGCTTGCGGTGCGGCGTTGCGCGCATCTGTCCAGCGGATGCCGCTGTCAGGCAAGGCTGTGCGCAAGGAGGTTTCCAGCGCGTCAAGGTCTGTGCCCTGGGCCAGATCAAGCCTGTAGGAGCTATCAAACAAGGTGCCCGAAGAGAGCAGGCCCGAGCCTGCCAGCGCACTCCGGTAAAGCAAGGTGCGCGGTCCGAGCGAGAAGCCACTGGCGACACTGTCAGGCTCGCGCACAAGGGCGGCACGCAGGGTGAGGCTGGCTTCACCCAAAGCGAATGTTTGGCCGACGTCAAGCCCGAGGCGCGCCATGAGGGCCGGGTCCATCACAGCGCCATAGCTGCCGTTTTGTTCCTTCAGGGCCTCGGCCAGGGGCATATCAGGCTCAAGGACAACTGCGCCTGTGAGCGGATAAGCGGTATCAACCGCCTTGACCTGCGTCAGCACACGGGCGTCGCCAACTGCGGCCAGCGAGCGGAAGTCGGCAATCTCTGAAACCGCCAGTGCGTTGGTTTCAAACACCGTGCGCTCTTCGGGCGTGGCGAAGCGGTAGGTGAGAGACACCTGTGCGTCGCCCCCCAAAAGCACGGCGCCATTGTCAGACAGGCCGCGCTCAAGCGCTGTACGGATCGTGCCGATGGCGGCGATGGCGGCAACACCAAGCGCAAGGCAAATGAGAAAAACATAGAAGCCGCGCGCGCCGCCGCGCAGCTCGGCGGAGGCGAGGCGAAGAGAGGTGCGCAGGCTCATGTGGCGGTTGCCTCGTTGAGAAGTTGCCCACCTGTAAGGCGGATGACACGGCCACAGCGCTGCGCGAGCGCATCATCGTGGGTGACGAGCACAAGGGTCGTGCCAGAGGCGCGGCACAGATCAAAGATCAGGTCTGACACAGATGCGCCTGTCGCGCTGTCAAGGTTGCCTGTCGGTTCGTCGGCCAGCAGGAGCTTGGGCTTGGGGGCGAGCGCGCGGGCGAGGGCGACGCGCTGCTGCTCGCCGCCCGAGAGCTGCGCGGGGAAGTGCCCCGCGCGCGCAGCGAGGCCCACGGCAGCAAGGCCCGCCTCGGCTTGGGCGCGGGCCTCTGTGATGCCAGCAAGCTCAAGTGGCAGCGCCACATTTTCAAGCGCGGTCAATGTCGGAATAAGGTGGAAAGACTGAAAGACAATACCCATATGCTCTAGACGGAACTTTGCGAGCGCGTCTTCGCTCAAGGTGCCCAGATCTTGGCCAAGGGCTTCAACCTGACCGCTCGTGGCGCGCTCAAGCCCGCCCATGAGCATGAGGAGCGAGGACTTGCCCGAGCCTGACGGACCCGTGAGCGCAAGCGTTTCTGCGGGGTTTACGGCGAGGCTGATGCCTTGCAAGATGGTCACGAAACCTGCGTTGCCTGAGAGTGAGAGGCCAGCGTTTGAAAGCTTGAGAATGGGAGACGTCATGAAAATTAGCCTGTTGGGATTGCTGCATAGTTCATATGGGGCCGTTGGGGCTATGCGCAAGGCGGCAGCGTCCTTTGTGGTGGCGCTTGCGCTGATATGTCTTGGCTTTGGCACAGCCGCCACAGCCGAGCCGCTGCGCATCCTGGCGTTCGGGGACAGCCTCACGCAGGGCTACGGCCTGATGGAGCAAGACGGGCTTGTGCCGCAGTTGCAGGGCTGGATGAACGCGCGGGGCGAAGAGGTCGTTATCGTGAATGCGGGCGTGTCGGGTGACACAACTGCGGGCGGGGCCGCGCGGATCGGCTGGAGCTTGAGCCCTGATATCAAAGCTGTGATGGTGGCTCTGGGGGGCAACGATATGTTGCGCGGGCTTGCGCCAGAGGAGGCTAAGGCCAATTTGGCAAAGGTGATTGAGGCAGCCCAAGGTGCGGGTGTGCCTGTGCTGTTGGTGGGGATGCAAGCACCGGGCAACTACGGTGCGGCGTACCAGCAGGCTTTTGAAGGGCTATACGGCGAGCTGGCTGAGGCTTACGGAACGCTGTATGAGCCGCGCTTTTTGGGCGCTTTGGGCGAGAGCCTGACAGAGGCGCTGCCATGGATGCAGAGCGATGGTGTGCATCCCAATGAAGCGGGCGTTGCCAAGATTGTTGAGGTTCTTGCGCCACGTCTTGTGGAGCTGGCAGAGCTTGCCCGCAAGGACGGCTGATGGCGAGAGCGCTTAACGCGCAGCCAGCTCTTCGCGTGTGGCTGCATTAAAGGCCAGTTTGCCCGCTGTCAGCGCGACTGTGATCAGCGCGGGCAGGATAGAGACAAGAACGTAGAGCCCGAAGGCTGCAAGCAGGCCAAGGCCAAGCGCAAAATATGATACCAGCGCGGCACCCATGCCGAGAAAACTTCCCAATATCATTGTCATGATCAACATCGTCTGAACCTTGTTATGTCTCTGATACACGTATTGCGCTGCAAAGAGGCGAGAATGTGGCGCGACTTTGGAATTGGAAAGGCGCGACAGGAGTGACGCTATTTTACAAAGCTTACCAAACCATTAAAGATACGCCCAAACCCAATCGAAAGGCCTGAGGAATGACTAAAATTGAGCCTAAAGGCGAGATGACACTGCGCACGCTTGCGCTGCCTGCGGATGTGAATGTGAACGGGGATATCTTTGGGGGCTGGGTGCTGGCTCAGATGGATATTGCCAGTGGCATTGTGGCCGCCGAGCGCGCAGATGGGCGTGTGACGACCGTGGCTGTGGATGCGATGAAGTTTATCCGCCCTGTGCAGGTGGGAGACGTGCTCTGTGTCTATGCCTGGGTAGAGCGCGTTGGCACCACGTCAATGGCGATCGGGCTGGAAGCCTGGGCGCGCCGCCGCCATACAGGCGAGCGCGAGAAAGTGACCGAGGGGCTCTTTACCTACGTTGCGATTGACGACGCAGGTCGCCCCCGGCCCGTGCCTGAAAAGAGCAGGGCCAAGGGCAGTGATGTGGGCTAAGCGCCTTATTTTACTGCGGTGATCAGGAATTCGACCTTATAGTCGGGCGTGGCCAGCTTGGCCTCGCCGCAGGCGCGTGCGGGCGTGTGGCCTTGCGGAACCCATGCATCCCAGACGGCGTTCATCGCCGCGAAATCTGCCATGTCGGCGAGCCAGATCGTGCATTGCAACATCTTGGTTTTGTCCGAGCCGACTTCAGCCAGAAGCGCATCAATTTTATCAAGGCAATCTTGGGTTTGCTGGGCCACATCGGCCTCGGGGCTGCCGACTTGGCCTGCCAGGTAGATCATGTCGCCATAGGTGACGATCTGGCTCATGCGGGCGTTGGTGTGGTGACGGGTGATCTCGGCCATGGGGCGCTCCTTTGTGTGTTATTGCGCGACACTAGGTGAGCCACTTGAGGATGGGAAGAGGGGATGGGCTTTCCCCTCTACATTGCGATTTTAAGGCTTTAGGCTGGAGGCGTAATTGTATCAGTACTGGGGATAACATGTTTGCATTTTTGAAGAATATCGCAAGTAAAGCAGGGGCAAAGCCTGAAACTCAGCGCCAGACGGTTGAGCGCGCTTTGGCTGAGATCAACGCGATTGTGGGCACGCTTGAGGCAAAGCCCAAGCTTGTGTTTGATGCGGAAGCGGGGGTTTTGGAGCTGGAGCTGCCGGCGCAGATGCCTGACGAGACATTGGCCTTGCCTGCGCCTGAGGACGTTGCGGAGCCCGAAGCAGACACCGCGCCTGAGGCGGAGACGGCCGAAAAACCCTAGGCCCAACGAAAAAGGCGCACCCCGAGGGATGCGCCTTTTCTTGTTCTAAAAGAACGGCTTACGCCAGTTCGATGTTCGACGCTGCTTCGCGGCCGTCACGGCCTGCTTCGATGTCGAATGTAACTTTTTGGTTGTCGGCGAGACCTGTGAGGCCTGCGCGCTCAACGGCTGAGATGTGTACGAACACGTCTTTTGAGCCGCCATCAGGAGCGATAAAGCCGAAGCCTTTTGTTGAGTTGAACCATTTTACTGTGCCAGTAGCCATCAGTGTTTTCCTTAAGTAATGTTGCCCGCGAAAGTGCAGCAACCCGGCTTATTCACGTCGTCGTCGTCTAGAACTGTGAGCCGGTGGTCGGAAAACAGGGGTCGAGTAGAAGATCGTAGCAAGACCCATATGGCAGTGATCGCGTTTCATTACAAGGGGAGTCGCGCACGGTGGGGTTAACAGGCAAAAGACTGCTCAAAACAGGGGGGTGATACCTGTGCACCACCCGTGCACCGGGCGTGCACCGCCTATTTGTTAATTTTTGTTAAGGAAATCGGGTTAAGGCAGCGCGCGGTGCTCTTGTCTGTGCGGGTGGCTGACGTATATTGAACTTGGAATGTGATGGAGGCCGAAATGGCAGCAAAGAAACTGACGTGCCTTGAGTGTGCTCAAGTCAACCGTGTGCCCGAAGAGAAGCTTGCAGCGGCCAAATGCGGCACCTGCGGCGCGAAGCTCGTCTCGACCAAGGCGATTGAGGTGGACTTTGCCACGCTGCAAAAAGCGGCGCGCAACGACGAGCTGCCGCTTGTGGTGGACTTCTGGGCGCCGTGGTGCGGGCCCTGCAAGATGATGGGGCCAGAGTTTGCCAGAGCTGCTGGCACGCTCTCGGGCAAAGCGCGGCTTGTGAAGCTGAACACCGAAGAGCACCAGAAGGCGGGGCAGGTCTATGGCATCCGCGGCATCCCGACGATGGTGCGCTTTGAGGGCGGCAAGGAAAAGAAGCGGCAAAGCGGCGCGATGCGGGCGGCGGATATTGTGAGCTGGGTTGGGTGAGGCGTAGGGGGATGGTGGGTTAGCACCCACCCTACGGGTTGGTAAGGGCGCGTGCGCAGCACGGGCCGCGCCCGACCCTCCCCACGGGAGGGCGCTTTGGCGGTGTTGTTCAGTCACAGTGCCGCGTGGAGGCTTTACGGTGTTATGCTTTGAATGAGCGTAGAAAGCGCCCGCCCAGGGTCGATCGCGGCCCTTTGGCAGAGCTGTGTGCGAGGTTGAAAGGGTTTGCGGATTTGGCAGGGATAAAGTGCGAGCCGACAGAGGTTGGAGCGCTGCGCCGCGGCCCAGCGATGTGTGGGCCGCGTTTTTTATCCTCAGAGGGTGCGAGGCAAAGCAGCTGGGCTGCTTTGCACGTTAGCGTGAGAACTTCTTATGCTTCAAGCGCTTAGGCTCCATCGCATCGGCACCAAGGCGGCGCTTTTTGTCTTCTTCGTAGTCCTCGAAGTTGCCTTCGAACCATTCCACATGGGCTTCGCCCTCAAAGGCGAGCATGTGGGTACAGATACGGTCAAGGAAGAAGCGGTCGTGGGAGATGACCACGGCGCAGCCTGCAAATTCGGTGAGGGCGTCTTCGAGCGCGCGGAGCGTTTCGACGTCAAGGTCGTTGGTCGGCTCATCGAGCAGCAGCACGTTGCCGCCTTCTTTGAGAAGCCGTGCCATGTGGACGCGGTTGCGCTCACCGCCTGACAGCAGGCTGAGTTTCTTCTGCTGGTCGCCGCCTTTGAAGTTGAACGCCGAGCAATAGGCGCGGGAGTTCACTTCGGCATCGCCCAGCTGGATGATGTCGTTGCCGCCAGAGATGGCCTGCCAGACGGTGTCATCTGCGTTGAGGTCATCGCGCGACTGATCCACGTAGCTGAGCTGCACCGTGTCGCCATATTCGACGGTGCCTTCGTCTGGCTTTTCCTGCCCTGTGAGCATTTTGAAGAGCGTGGATTTACCTGCGCCGTTGGGGCCGATGACCCCGACAATGCCGCCGGGGGGCAGGGCAAAGGAGAGGTCTTCGACCAAGAGCTTGTCGCCCATCGCCTTTTTGAGGCCTTCCACTTCGATGACCTTGTCGCCGAGGCGCGGGCCATTGGGGATGATGATCTGGGCGCGGCCGAGCTTCTCGCGCTCGGACTGGTTGGCCAGCTCGTTGTAGGAGTTGATCCGCGCTTTTTGCTTGGCCTGGCGGGCTTTCTGGCCCTGACGCATCCACTCGAGTTCGCGCTCAAGTGTCTTTTGCTTGGATTTGTCTTCCTTGGCTTCCTGCGCAAGGCGCTTTGCCTTTTGCTCGAGCCAAGCGGAGTAGTTGCCCTCGTAGGGGATGCCTTTGCCACGGTCGAGCTCGAGAATCCAGCTTGTGATGTCATCTAGGAAATAGCGGTCGTGGGTGACGCAGAGGATGGTGCCTGCGTAGTCGATCAGGTGCTGTTGCAGCCACGCGATGGTTTCGGCGTCAAGGTGGTTGGTCGGTTCATCGAGCAGGAGCATATCGGGCGCTTCAAGCAGGAGCTTGCAGAGCGCCACGCGGCGCGCTTCACCGCCCGAGAGCGAGGCCACATCGGCGTCATCGGGCGGGCAGCGCAGGGCTTCCATGGCCACGTCGATCTGGCTGTCCAGATCCCAGAGGTTCTCGGCATCGATCTGGTCTTGCAGCGCGGCCATCTCGTCGGCGGTCTCGTCGGAGTAGTTCATCGCCAGTTCGTTGTAGCGCTCAAGCTTGGCTTGCTTTGCTGCCACGCCGAGCATCACGTTGCCGCGCACATCAAGGCTTGCGTCAAGCTTGGGCTCCTGTGGCAGGTAGCCCACACGCGCGCCCTCGGCTTGCCAGGCTTCGCCTGTGAAGTCGGTATCAAGGCCCGCCATGATCTTCATCAGGGTTGATTTACCCGAGCCGTTGACGCCGACCACACCGATTTTGACACCCGGCAGGAAGCTCAGGTGGATGTTTTCAAAGCATTTCTTGCCGCCGGGGTAGGCTTTGGAGACACCTTGCATGTGATAGACATATTGATACGCGGCCATGGGAAACCTCATGTGGTCTGTGTGAATGTGTTGGCAGGGGTGATAGCCTTTGGCGGGCGTGGGGGCAATGCGGTATCTGCTGCGTTTTTTGCGCCTGTGGGATGGATATTTAAGGCAAAAAGAAAGGGTGCGTTGACTTATGTCTGGGCGCTGGCGAGAACGGGCGCATGAGACAGGGTTTGCCATATGTGCCCGAGGGCCGCGTGATCGGATTGCTTGGCGGGTCGTTTGACCCGGCGCATGAGGGGCATGTGCACATCACGCGCGAGGCGCTCAAGCGCTTCGGGCTTGATGAGGTCTGGTGGCTGGTCAGCCCGGGCAACCCGCTCAAGGCGCAGGGGCCGCAGCCTTTGGCGGCG
>NZ_CBFHTG010000001.1:144080-272392 GCF_965658795.1 Lentibacter sp.
TGATCTGATCCTGAAAGGCGGGGGCGACCCGAGCCTAGACACCGACCGTCTGGCCGCCATGGCTGCCGAGCTGAAGGCGGCGGGTGTGCGGGAGGTCAAGGGGCGCTTTCTTGTGGATGGAAGCGCTTTGCCGAGCCTTGCAGCGATTGACCGCGCCCAGCCTGAC
This sequence comes from Lentibacter sp., assembly GCF_965658795.1. Lineage (NCBI taxonomy): Bacteria > Pseudomonadati > Pseudomonadota > Alphaproteobacteria > Rhodobacterales > Roseobacteraceae > Lentibacter > Lentibacter sp. The sequence goes on from NZ_CBFHTG010000001.1 coordinate 144,247, forward strand.
CATGTGGGCTACAACCCTGCGATTTCGGGAATCGCGCTCAATTTTAACCGTGTGCATTTTGAGTGGAAGCGCGCGGGCGGCAAATGGGCCACCAGCATGGAGGCGCGCAGCGACCGCCACCGCCCTGCTGTGCGCTTTGCCAAGATGAGCATCGCGGCGCGGGATGCACCTGTTTACAGCTACGCCAGCAAAGGCGGGCGCGACGAATGGAGCGTGGCCGCTCAAGCGCTGGGCAAGGGCGGCTCGCGCTGGCTGCCTGTGCGCCAGCCCGAGATCTATGCGGGGGAAGTGCTGCGCGAGCTGGCGCGGGCCCAAGGGGTGCGCTTGCCCGAGCCGCGCAAAGGCAGCAGCGCAGGGACAGTGCTGGTGCGCCAGCAGAGCGCCGCGCTGAGCAGCCTTTGCCGCGATTTTTTGCTCTATTCCAACAACCTTATGGCCGAGATGATCGGGCTTGCGGCCACGCAGGCGCGCAGCGGCAAAGCAGGAAGCCTGAAGGCCAGCGCTGGTGAGATGAGCCGTTGGGCCAGCGGGGCGCTGGGCATGGGCGCGAGCCGCTTTGTGGACCATTCGGGGCTTGGCGACGCCTCGGAAGCCACCGCCGAAGACATGGCGCGGGCCTTGGTACGCGCGCGCAGTACCATCGAGCCGCTGCTCAAGCGCATTGCGCTGCGCGACGACAAGGGGCGCGTGAACAAGTCCCACCCTATTGATGTGCATGCCAAGACGGGCACGCTCAATTTTGTCAGCGCTTTGGCTGGCTTTGCCCGCACAGCCGACGGAACCGAAGTGAGCTTTGCTATCTTTGCTGCCGATGAGGCCCAGCGGCGGCGGATCAAGCGCGAAGACCGCGAAGCACCACGTGGCGCGCGCAGCTGGAACAGGCGCGCCAAAGGCTTGCAACAAGGCCTGATCGAGCGCTGGGGCGCGCTCTACGGTGCTTAGAGCGTGATGTGACGCGCCCGTGCGCCGCGCTCGATGGCGGCGGCGTGAAGACGGTCGAGCGCCAGCTCGTAGCGGATTTCTTCCAGGAGGCGCAGCTCGGTTTCGGCGAGGGTGCCGTCGGCGGCGGCAACATCGCAGGCCAGCGCATAGGCTGTCTCAAAGAGCGCTTCTGGAAGATTGTCGCGCACGAGACCAAAAAGCGCATCAAGCCCGTCTTCTTGGGCGAAGAGGTCAAACACCACCTGTGCGGTGCGGTTCATGCGGTCAATGTCATAGCCTGCAAAAACGGGCAGCATGTTGACTGCATTTTCGATTTTGATGAGTTCGGCTGTGCGAATATCCTCGTCAGAGGCGGAAACGGCGATCATCACCGCAACGAGGCAGTCTTGGGGCGACATGGGGTGCGGCAAGTTTTCGTTCATTTCGGGCGCTCCTTAAGGGCTTTGTTGCGGTGCAGAATATTGACCAATGCCGCGCTTGCCAATAGGAAGCATGAAGTTTGGCTCTTGCGATGTGCAAATGGGCCTGAATGGAGAAAATACAATGTCGGCACTGCGTGACGCTGCGATGAAATCAAAAGCCTGGCCCTTTGTAGAGGCGCGCCGCGTTTTGAAACGCTACGAGAAGCAGCCGCCGGAAAAGGGCTATGTCTTGTTTGAGACGGGCTATGGCCCCTCGGGCTTGCCCCATATCGGCACCTTTGGCGAGGTCGCACGCACGACGATGATCCGCCATGCCTTTACTGTGATGTCCGACATCCCCACCAAGCTCATCTGTTTCTCCGATGATCTGGACGGGATGCGCAAAGTGCCCGGCAATGTGCCCAACCCCGAGGCGTTGGCGGAACATTTGCAAAAGCCGCTCACAAGCGTGCCTGACCCTTTCGAGAAGTTTGACAGCTTTGGCGCGCATAACAACGCGATGCTGCGCCGCTTCCTTGATACATTCGGCTTTGACTACGAGTTCTTTTCGGCCACCGAATTCTATGCCTCGGGGCAGTTTGACGAGGTGCTTTTGCGCGCCGCCGAGAAGTATGACGAGATCATGGCTGTGATGCTGAAGTCGTTGCGCGAAGAGCGCCGCAAGACCTACTCTATCTTCCTGCCCATCCACCCCGAGACAGGGCGGGTGCTGTATGTGCCGATGAAAGAGGTCAATGCCAAAGAGGGCACCATCACCTTTGACACAGAAGACGGCGAAGAGATGACCCTGCCCGTGACAGGCGGTAACGTGAAGTTGCAGTGGAAGCCCGACTTTGGCGCGCGCTGGGCTGCGCTGGGCGTGGACTTTGAGATGTATGGCAAGGACCACAGCACCAACACGCCGATCTATGACAGCATTTGCCGTATCCTTGGTATGCGGGCGCCCGAGCATTTCACATATGAGCTGTTTCTGGATGAGAACGGGCAGAAGATCTCGAAATCATCAGGCAATGGTGTGAGCATTGACGAGTGGCTGACCTATGCCAGCACGGAGAGCCTCGGGTATTTTATGTACCTCAAGCCACAGACAGCCAAGCGGATGCACTTTGATGTGATTCCCAAGGCGGTGGACGAATACCACCAGCAGCTGCGCGCCTATGAGACACAGGACGAGACCCAGCGGCTCAACAACCCTGTGTATCACATCCACTCAGGCGATGTGCCCAAGTCGGATATGGTTGTGCCGTTTTCCATGCTGCTCAACCTTGCCAGCGTGGCGGCGTCTGAGGACAAAGAGGGGCTGTGGGGCTTTATCCAGCGCTATGCGCCTGAGGCGAGTGCAGAAAACAACCCCCAGCTTGATGCGGCGGCGGGCTATGCTGTGCGCTACTTCAACGACTTTGTGAAACCCACGCGTGTCTTCCGTGCGCCAACAGATCAGGAGCGCGCGGCGCTCACAGACCTTGTGGCGGCTTTGAAAGACCCTGAGCTTGCGCGCGAGATGATCGCCAAGAAGAACGCAGCGATGGGCAATGATGCGCCTGTGGCAGCGCTCGACATGACAGATGGCGAAGACTTGCAGAGCATTGTCTTTGCTGTGGGGAAGAACCACGGCTTTGAGAACCTGCGCGACTGGTTTGCAGCGATCTATGAGGTGCTGATGGGCGCAAGCCAGGGGCCGCGCTTTGGCAGCTTTATTGCGCTCTATGGTGTGGATGAGACGATCACGCTGATCGAGCAGGGCCTCGCGGGCGACCTTGGCTAAGTGATCCGCGCGGGCGGGTTGGGCGTATCCCTTTTTACAAAGGGGGTACGCTATGAAACAGATTTTACTTGGATTTGCGATCGCTTTGGCGCTGTGGGTGCGGCCTGCAGCGGCTGATGATGCGGCTGTGCGCGAGGTGATCGGGGCGCAGATCGAGGCCTTTAAGGCCGATGATTTTGCCCGTGCCTTTACCTATGCCAGCCCGATGATCCGCGATGTTTTTGGCACGGCGGAGAACTTCGGCGCGATGGTGCGCAGCGGCTACCCTATGGTCTGGCGGCCAGAGACGGTGCGCTACCTCGAGGCGCGGATTATCGCAGGCAAGCTTTGGCAGAAAGTGCTGATCAGTGATGCCAAGGGCGCGCAATTCCTGCTGGATTACCGTATGATTGAAACAGACGGCACGTGGCTGATTGATGCGGTGCAGCTTTTGCCACAGCCCGAGGTGAGCGCCTGAGGCGCTGCGCTGTTTTCGGCTCTGGCTCTCAGGTTTGAGCCTTTTTGAGCGCGTCTGTCAGCTCGCCAAAGAGCGCTTTGCGCTCGTCTTCAGACAGAAAGCGCCCCAGCTCGGCCTCGCGGCCATTGCCTGAGAGGGTGATGTAGTGGCGCACGGGCCCTTCGTTGGGGTAGATGCGCGCGCGCGTCCAGTAGGTGTTGCAGGCCCAGTCAAGCGGTGCGCCTTTGTAGGGTGTGTGCTTGAGCAGGGTCTCCTCTGGACCGATGGTGAGCACCTCGCGGGCATCGCCTGTGCGGTAGGTGTGCATGAAGGCAAAGTAGAGGCCCGTGAGCGTGATCAGCACGAAGGGCAACATCCCCCACAAAAGAGATGTGCCAATCAGCCCGAAGAGGGGGATGATGGCGAGAATGAAGATGCTTCCAAAGACGCCTGCAAAGCCACGGATGGGCAGGGAGCGGTGCGGCCAGAGTGTGAGTGTTTTGGCGGTATCGGTGGAGGTCCAGTGGTAGGGCATTATGCGCTCCTTTGCCCGTTGAGCGCGCGCAGAACAGAGACTGCAAATTGCAGCGTAAACCCTGCGATGGCGACGGCAGTGAGGGTAAAGCCAAGGGTGGTGGCGATGATGAAGCTTTTGTCCACAGCGCGGGCGAAGGTCCAGTCATAGAAGCCTGCGAAATAGGCGATGGCAAAGCTCATCGGCTCGGTTGTGGCGGCGAAAGTCGCCAGAGGCGCGGCCAGCCAGCAGGTGAAGGGGCTGTAGAACGCGGCGCGAAACCGCTCTTGGAGGATGTAGAGCACACCACAGAGGGCGAGAAGGGCCGCGTTGAAGGCCACAAAACCCGGCGTGATGCGCACAACACTTGTGACGCGGCTTTGGCTGCCGTCGGTGAGCGCGAGGACGCTGGAGTAGGGCCATGCGCGCTGTGCCGCTGTGCTGAGCAGAGCGTCAGCCGCATAGATGAGCAGGGCTGTGGCCCCCATGAGAGCGGCCAGCCCAAGGAACAAGCGGGAGACCCTGACACCACGGCGCGCCAGCCACAGCCCGATGAGCGGCACGGCGAGGCAGGCGAGAAAGGGGAGGCTTGGATAAAGCATAAGCACGCTGTCCGTGGGCGGGAGGAAAAGGAAAGGGGCCCCAGATTGCTCCGGAGCCCCTTTTTATCAGTCTAGAGCATCCGCTTAGTGAGCGTGCTGCTTGTCCCAGTCTTCCTGCTTTGGAAGCTGCTCGAACGTGTGCTCGGGCGGTGGGCAAGGAAGCGTCCACTCAAGCGTGTCGGCATATTCATTCCAGTAGTTGTTTTCGGTCACTTTCGCGCCGCGGAACAGCGTGTAAAGGATGATGCCGAAGAACAGGATGAACGACGCGAACGACAGGAACGCACCCCATGAGGAGACATAGTTCCAGTAGGCGAACGCTTCAGGGTAGTCGATGTAGCGACGTGGCATGCCCTGACGGCCCAGGAAGTGCTGCGGGAAGAAGGTCACGTTGACGCCAACAAAGAACATCCAGAAGTGAACCTTGCCCCAGAACTCAGGGTACTGACGGCCTGTCATCTTGCCGATGTAGTAGTAGATACCGGCAAAGATGGTGAAGGCTGCCCCCATGGACATGGTGTAGTGGAAGTGCGCCACAACGTAGTATGTGTCGTGGTAGGCACGGTCTACCGCAGCTTGGCTGAGAACAACGCCTGTGACGCCACCGATGGTGAAGAGCACGAGGAAGCCGATGGCGAAGAGCATCGGTGTTTTGAACTCAAGGCTGCCGCCCCACATGGTCGCGATCCATGAGAAGACCTTGATCCCTGTCGGGATCGCGATCGTCATGGTGGCGAGCATGAAGTAGCTCTGCTGTGTCAGGGACATACCAACCGTGTACATGTGGTGCGCCCAGACAACGAAGCCGAGTGCGCCGATGGCGATGATCGCCCAGACCATTGGCAGGTAGCCGAACACAGGCTTGCGCGAGAATGTCGCGAAGATGTGTGAGACAAGGCCAAAGCCTGGCAGAACCACGATGTAAACCTCGGGGTGACCGAAGAACCAGAGAATGTGCTGGTACAGGATCGGGTCGCCGCCGCCGGCTGGGTCAAAGAAGGTTGTGCCGAAGTTACGGTCTGTGAGCAGCATCGTGATCGCGCCGGCCAGAACAGGCAGGGCGAGGAGGATGAGCCAGGCCGTTACAAAGATCGACCATGCAAAGAGCGGAACCTTGAACAGGGTCATGCCCGGTGTGCGCATGTTGAGGAAGGTTGTGATGATGTTGATCGCGCCCAGAATTGAGCTTGCGCCCGATACGTGAACCGCAAAGATCGCGAGATCCATCGACATCCCTGGTGCACCTGCTGTTGAAAGCGGTGGGTAAAGCACCCAGCCCACACCCGACCCGAGCTGCCCATCCGCGCTACCAGGCACGAACATGGACGACACGCCGAGGGCGAGGCCCGCAACATACATCCAGAAAGACAGGTTGTTCATCCGTGGGAAGGCCATATCGGGCGCGCCGATTTGCAGTGGCATGAAGTAGTTGCCAAAGCCGCCGAAGAGGGCGGGAATCACCACAAAGAACATCATCAGGACGCCGTGATAGGTGATCATCACGTTCCAGAAGTGGCCATTTGGTGTACAAACATCGCTCGAAGTGAAGAAGCGGAACCCTTCAAGACACATGTGCTGGACACCCGGGTGCATGAGCTCAAGGCGCATGAACATGGTGAATCCAACGGCGATCAGACCTGCAAGCGCAGATACGATCAGATAAAGCAGACCAATATCTTTGTGATTGGTCGAGAGGAACCAGCGCGTAAAGAAGCTGCGGTTGTCCTCGTGGTCGTGGCTGTGAATGGCTGCGTCTGCCATGCGTGCCTCCCTTTGGTGCAAAAATTCGGCATACGGCAGAGGGAATCCCTGCGCGCATACGGGGTGTATCATTTATATGTTTTAGAATGTGTAAGAGGCTGGGGCAACGGGTGAAGTTGATCCAGATCAAATTATATTGTCGCACCCCCCTTGAGCGATATCAAAGGGGTGGGGGTGAGATATCATGTGAGGGGCGGGGTTCAGGGGCTGGCAGGCCGCTGGCTGCTGTGCCGCCCAAAAAGAAACGCCCCCGCAGGACGCGGAGGCGTTTGAATCGTTGTAGGCTCAGAGCTTACTCTGTGGGGGCTTCTGCATCTGCTTCGACCGCGGGGCCAACAGAGGCGAGCCATGCGGCCACATCTTCGCCGCCTTTTTTCAGCTTGAAGCTCATTTTTGATTGCTTGGGCCAGTCGTGCTTTTCGTTATATGCTTTCGGGTCCTGAACATACTCGGCGAGTTCAGCTTCTGTCCAAACAAAGCCTTCTTCTTGAGCAGCCGAGAGGCCTTTGCCGTATTTGTAGCCGTCATAAGAGCCCGCAACGCGGCCAATCACGCCGTAAAGGTTCGGGCCTGTTTTGCCGCCTTTGTAGATTTCCTCGCCTGCGTCTGACACGATCATGTGGCAGGCTTTGCATTTCTTGAACGCCTTTTCGCCGGCTTCAATGTCGCCAGCGAAGGCTGGAGCTGCGGCCATAAAGGCGCCAGCGGCGAGGAGTGTAAGAGTTTTCATTGCTACAATTTCCTTTGGTTTGATGTGGGTCTTGCGCTGACAGTATATCTGGCAACTCGCTTGACCAGATGCAACGGACAATTCGACGCGGGGTCACCCACAGCTTGGGGCGCTCATGGCCGCATCAAACGTGGCTTTGAGCGCGACATCCAGGTCATCCAGGGTGACAGGCAGGCCCAGATCGACAAGAGACGTAACCCCGTGCTCGGAGATACCACAGGGCACGATGCCTGAGAAATGCTCAAGCTCCGGCTCCACGTTGATCGAAATCCCGTGAAAGCTGACCCATTTGCGCAGGCGGATGCCGATGGCGGCGACCTTGTCTTCGGGCTTGGCGCCTGTGGCGGTGAGGGGCTTGTCATCCCGCGCGACCCAAACACCCACGCGGCCCTCGCGGATTTCGCCTGTGATGTTGAACTCGGCCAAGGTGTTGATCACCCAGCGCTCAAGGTCGCGCACAAAACAGCGGACATCGCGGCCGCGCTTGGCCACATCCAGCATCACATAGACAACACGCTGCCCCGGGCCGTGGTAGGTATACTGGCCGCCGCGCCGCGCGTCATAGACGGGGAAGCGGTCGGGGGCGACGAGGTCTTCTGTCTTGGCCGAGGTGCCTGCCGTATAGAGCGGCGGGTGCTCAAGGAGCCAGATACACTCGGGGGCCGTTCCGTCATGGATGGCGGCAACACGCGCTTCCATGAAGCTGAGTGCGTCTTCGTAAGGCACAAGGCCGTCAGAGTGTTTCCATTCGATCATGATGTGTCCTTAGCGGGGCAGCAGGCCTGCGTCTTTCAATGTGGGAATATAGCTGCGCGAGGCGGGAATGTCGCGCCCGTCTTTCAGCGTGATGCGGGCTTTGTCGCCTGTACGGGTGACGTTGGCGATGTGGCCAAAGGCGACCCAGTGGGAGCGGTGCACTTGCAGGCCCGTGTCCTGGCCTGTTTCGCGGATGGCATCACTCAGGCGCATGAGGATCAGCTCCTGGCCCTTGGTTGTGACGATTTCAACATAGTGATCCTGCACCGACAGAGAGACAAGCGCGCCGCGTTTTTCAAAGGGCAGGCGCGCCAGCAGAGGCGGTGGGCCACTTGGGGCTTTGGCCTCGTGATGGGTCAGATAGTAGAGCGCGAGCGCAACCAGAGCCGCTGTCACAAACACCGAGGCCAAGAGGCCGAGGGTGTGGGCGGGGGTGTCTGGGGTGAGGCCAAGGGCCAACCAGTTGATCAGCAGGACGGCAGGCCCGACGGCAAGCGCTGTGCTGGTGGCGACGAGTAAAGGCGTGCGCCACGCAGGGCCACGCCCCCTGACGCGGGCTGCGGTATAGGCAGCAACAAAGCTGCCAAGCGCAAAGGTTATGGGGGCGGTAAAGGCCCAGTAGGCCAGCCGCGCCGGAAAGCCCATGGCATCCAATGTGCCAAAGGGGCCAGACACAGCGAGAAACAAAACAACCCCTGCCAAGCCTGCCAAAAGGCGAGGGCTTGTGAAAAAGCGCCGTATTTCACGAAGCGCAAGCTGCGCTGGGGTGTGTTTCACGTAGAAGACCCGTTCTTTACCATAGCGGCAGATGACGCCGCTTTGCCCCTGTCATAGCCCATTTGAGACCCGAGACAAAAGGAGCTTTGATATGACGATTGACCCGATCCTGAACGCACCCGCCGAGGTGCAGCTGCATTTGCTGGCGGCTTTGGCGGCATTGGCCCTGACGCCTGTTATGCTCTGGCGTCCCAAAGGCACGCCGCGCCACAAAGCTCTGGGGCGTATCTGGGTGGCGGCGATGGCGCTCACGGCTGTCAGCTCGTTCTGGGTGATGGAGATTCGGCTCATCGGGCCTTGGAGCCCGATTCACATTTTGTCGCTGATAACGCTGGGGAGCCTGTTTCAAGCCGTGCGCGCGGCGCGGGCGCGCAACATCGTGGCACACAAGCAGTATATTTTCGGCGCAATGATGGGCCTCTTGGGGGCGGGGCTGTTTACGCTCGCGCCGGGGCGTATTCTGTCAGACAGTCTGTTTGCAGGCTTTGAAACAAGGGCGTTTGCCATTGTTCTGGTGCTGGGCGGCGCGGGGCTGTTCTGGCTTGCGCGGCGCTGGCGGGCGGGCTGAGGCGGGGCGGGCGAGATTATTTCTCGGTGCTGTGCTTATTTTCGCTTCACATCCTGCGAGGCTTTCTTTAAAGCACCCTTCACCAGCCTAGACGTGCGGTCGTGGCGGAATGGTAGACGCGCAGCGTTGAGGTCGCTGTGGGGTAACACCCGTGAGAGTTCGAGTCTCTCCGACCGCACCACTAGGACCTCCCGACAGCTTTATTTCCTACCAGAATTTGGCGTGTGGCCTTGGGCTGCGGGCGACATTCGGGCTACAGCGGGGTGCCGAGCCTTGATGGCACGCGCTCTCCCTCAGGCCCCCCCTTTTTTCAAGCCATTTCAAGCAAACGGCCGAGTGTCTGCTTTGCCGCATCATGGCGGTGTTGGGGCGGCGCAAACGGCAAAATTGCAGATTTGCTCTCTGCGGAAAGGGCCTCGAGCTGCGGTGCTATATGGCGCGCCATCGGCAGTTCATCGGCCTCATGGCGCAATTCCAAATCACAATTGGCAAAAAGCGTGATGCGGAAGCTGTCTACGAGCACAATGTGATTCACCACAGGCTGCTGCGCCCATATCGGCAGGAACGCTCCTGCGCCCTCGCAGACAAAAGAGCTTGGCTCTTTTTGCATGAGGTACTGATAGCTCTTTGTGATGCATGCATCTGATACTGCGGCGGCTGTGAGCCAGTTGAAAGGCCGAACCGGTAAAGTGCCGGGGGGCAAAAAAGCAAATGGCTGTGGCCCGGTGCCATAGATTTTTGGGCTGCGCAGCAGGCTCTTGTTTTCGGTGCCAGCGTAGAACGCACGCGTCCCGATTGCTTCGGAGCCAAATCTGGTCAGGTAGTTTTGCCTGAAACCAGCAGAACTCACCATCTGGAACGGGACCACGACCTCGATCTCGTCATCGGAGCAGAGGTTGGAATATTTGATGAGAGAAAAGCCGTCACCGCAGATCATTTTGCTCGGATCGGCACCATGCTGGAAGGTTTCTGCGATATACTTGTGATATTGGTAGTTTGCTCTTGGCTTGAAGCCGATCACTGTGCCTGCTTCACTTAAAATATCGACCAATGCAGAGGCTATCGTCGTTTTGCCCACATCAACATCCGTCCCGATGACCCACCACATATCTGTGCGTTTGTTCTCTGGTGTCATTGTTCAGGGTCCGCTTGTCGTTATGCTTTGGGGGAGGGCAAACAGATACCGTGAAACGTGATAGCTGTGATTTTACAGCAAGGTGGGCAAAAGGCTAGCCTGCGTTTCTGGCGGGCGTGTCGCTTTCTTCTGAGTGTTTGACTGATCCGATGCTTTGCGGCGCGCGTAAGACAGGTATGAAAACATTGTATCGACTGGTCTTGAAATCGGCCTCCGTTTGCACGCTGCTTCTTGGACTGTTGGTTGCGCCGCTGAGCGCAGCAGCAGGGGAGGGCTTTGTCTTTCGCTCCATAGATGGGGGCGAGATTGATACGGGGGATTGGCGCGGCAAGCCGCTCCTTGTTGTGAACACCGCGTCGCGCTGTGGCTTTACGCGCCAGTATGACGACATGCAGCTCTTGTTTGACAAATACCGCGCGTCGGGCTTCGGGCTGATTGCTGTGCCGTCGGATGACTTCAACCAAGAGCTTGGCAGTGACGCCGAGATCAAGGCGTTTTGTGAGGTCAACTTCGGGCTTGATATGCCGATGACCACGAGCCTTTCGGTGAAGGGCGCAGAGGCGCACCCGTTTTATCGGGCTGTGGCGCAGCAGACAGGCTTTGTGCCGCGCTGGAACTTCAACAAGGTTCTGATTGGCGCTGATGGCGAGGTTGTTGGCACCTGGGGATCTTCGACAAAGCCCCTGTCAGGACAGATCACACGCGCGATCGAGGCCGAGCTTGCCAAGGCCGAGTAAGTCAGGAGCAAGGGCTTTGGAACCCTCGGGGGAACGATGATGACACGCAGAGCGACACCATTGGTGCCTTGGCTTATGTACCTTGGCGGATTGCCTTTTGTGGGGCTGGCGCTCGGGCTTGCCTTGGGGCCGTTTGGCCGTGAGGCACAAGCTCTCATGCAAGAGGCGTTGCAGGGCTATGCCTTCATTATCGGTGCGTTTATGGCGGGCACCCATTGGGGACAGCGCGACAGCGTGACGGAGGCGCTGCGCCTGTTTTTACTCGTGTCGAGCAATGTGCTGGCGCTCGCTCTCTGGGCGGGGCTGGTTTTGCTGGCGTTCAAACCTGCCTTGGCGCTTTCGGGTGGGGTGTTTCTTTTGCTTTTGGCGGTAGATTATCGACTGTTGCGCGCGGGCGCGCTAGAGGCGGGCTATTTTGGACACCGCGTCAGGATTACGCTTGTTGTTCTGGCAGGTTTGGCGCTGGCGCTTTGGGCCTAGCGCTCTGACGTGATCGGATTGAGCAGAAGAAGCGGTGGCGTTTTGGGCTGGCTTTGTACAGGCCGTGGCGCGCCTTCCTGGGCCTGCCGCTCGATCAGGTAGGCGAAAGATTGCGTCACTTCATGCAGCCGTGCCTCGGCTGTTTCGGCGCGCTTTTCGTTGGAGCGAGACTGGCGCTCGAGCGTGCTGACATAGGTGTTGAGCTGCTGGCGCTCTGATTTCACCATTTCAAGGGCGACGGCATATTGCAGCTTTTCGGCTTTTTCACGCTCAAGCTTGGCGGTGAGCTCCTGAACTTCGCTGCGCTGGCTGCCCGCATAGGAGCCGACCCTGACAAGCAGGCTCAGGGCTTTGTCAAACTCAAGCCCGTCTTCATGGATTTCGGATTGGTCCAGAATGGTTTTTGACAACAAGGTCAGCATGGTCTTGTTGCGGCCTGTGACCTCTTCGAGCTTGTCCCATGAAATAATCATTGTGGTGCCATCGTTTCTATCTTGCCGGGGTTGGAAACAAATACACTTATCACAGGGTTTGCCCGAGGTCAGGGCAGACTGCATCTGAAAAAATACAGTCAATTTTAGGTTTCGGCGGTGGTTTGCCAACGCCCTCTATACTGGGTTTTCGGGCGCGTTAAGTCCAGAGGCAGTTGGGGTTTTCTCGCATCTGCGCCTTAGATCGCGGCTTGGCCTGACGAGCACCCGTTGAAATACGGCAGGGGGTGGTGCATCACTGGGCCATTGAATTGGGTTTTGAGTATTAAAATGTTTCAGATGGATCTTGCAGACAGTGCTGCCGTGCATCTTGCGGAGTTGCGCAAGCTGGGCTGTGATGTGATGGCATGCGACGATTTTGGCCAGATCGAAGCGCTGCTGGAGGAGATCGGCAGCCCCTATCGTGCGCCTATGTTTGATGTGCGGCGCAATGACTTTACCAAGGGCGGTGCGTTTTGGCTTTTTCTGATGCGGCGCGGCAAGCCTGTGGGCGGGGTGGCGGCACGACAGATTGAGCTGCAGGACGAAAGCTTTTTTGACTATGTGCAGCGCGTGTCTGGCGAGCAATATGGGGCGGAGGCGCCTCTGCGCGCGATGGCTGCGCCGCTGAAGCGCCGCCTTGCCGGACGGTTGGTGCAGCTTGATAAGCTGCATTTGACCGAGGAAGACCAAGCCAAGCCAGCGCTGATGCGCGCCTTCGGGCATATGGTTGTTGTGCTCTCGGCCATGACATGGCCCGAGTTTGACTGGATGTACAGCTTCGCGCCCGAGGCCCATGGGCCTTTGCAGTCGGCCTACGGATTTCCGATTGTCACGCCTCATGCGCTCACATGGCGGCCACCTGTGCCGTTTGTTCATAGCAACTCGGAGGCCGTGATCTATCTGTCCAAGCTTGATTTTCTGCATTTGCTCAGCTTGCGGCACAAGAAAAAGTAAGACGCAACGGCACACTCAGATTGTCTTTACTCTCTGCACGGTCGGGTCTTTTATCAGGCCAACGGAAAGGGAGATGAAATATGGATCTGGGATTGCGACCTGAGGCCCAAGCGCTGCTGGGCAAAGTGAAACAGATGATCGCCGAGGAGATTATGCCTCTGGAGGCGGAGTATCAGGCCGAAATCGGCAAGGGCGAGCGCTGGGGCTATACGGCGCGGCAGGCCGAGATACTGGAAGGGCTCAAGGCCAAAGCCAAGGAGCGCGGGCTTTGGAACTTCTGGCTGACCGACAGTGAAAAGGGGCTTGGCCTTAGCACAGTGGAATATGCCTATTTTGCCGAGGAGATGGGCAAAACGCCTATGGGGGCTGAGGTGTTTAACTGCGGTGCGCCAGATACGGGCAATATGGAGGTGTTTGAGCGCTATGGCACCGAGGCCATGAAAGAGCGGTGGCTCAAGCCGCTTCTGGCGGGAGAGATCCGCTCGGCCTACCTTATGACAGAACCTGACGAGGCCAGTTCGGATGCGACAAACATTGCCATGCGCTGTGAGCGCGATGGCGATGAGTGGGTGCTGAACGGCGAGAAATGGTGGGCCTCTGGCGCGGGTGACCCGCGCTGTAAGGTCTATATCGTCATGGTGCGCACGGGCGGTGACGATGCCCCCAAACACAAGCGCCATTCGATGGTTGTGGTGCCTGCTGGCACCGAAGGGATCGAAGTGCTGCGGCCCATGACTGTCTATGGCTCTGATGATGCACCCCACGGGCATATGCACATTCGCATGACCAATGTGCGCGTGCCAGCGGATGCGATGATCCTTGGCGAGGGGCGCGGATTTGAGGTGGCGCAGGGCCGTCTTGGGCCGGGGCGGATTCACCATTGTATGCGGGCCATCGGGCAGGCCGAAGCCGCGCTTGAGATGATGTGCCGCCGGAGCCTTGAGCGGGAGGCGTTTGGCAAGGCGATTGCCCATCTGGGCGCAAATTACGATATCATCGCCAACGCGCGTATGGAGATCGAGCAGGCGCGGCTCTTGTGCCTGAAGACCGCGTGGATGATGGATCAGGGCGATATGAAGGCGGCGGCGGTCTGGATTCACCAGATCAAGGTGGTTGCGCCGCTGATGTCGCTGAAAGTCATCGACGAGGCGGTGCAGCTCTTCGGGGCGCAGGGTATTTCGCAAGACACGGCCCTGGCCAGTATGTGGAAGCACGTGCGCACGCTGCGCCTTGCTGATGGGCCTGATGCGGTGCACCGCCGCCAAGTGGCGCGCAGCGAGCTGCGCAAATACACCCAAGAGCGTATTTGAAACCACGCAAAAAAAATGGGCGCCCGCGAAGGGCGCCCAAGGTTAAGAGCAGTCAGGAGTCATGTCTTGTTTGGCTGACTCAGGAGCCTGCCGCGCGTGCGCTGGGGCGATAGGAAATCTCTTCTGAGGCTTTGAACTGGCCTCCGCCCAGCTTGCGTATTTTGCCTGCGCGCAGCAGTTGGCCGAAGGAGCGCAGACGATCTTCGCGGGAGGTGTTGGCGTGGTCGGTGCCTTTGAGCTTTGACATGAGCTGGGGGCGCGAAAAGGCGTCTTGGCCTTCCACAAACGACATGAACGATGCGGCGGCTTCCAGCACTTCACCGAGGTTTTGCGCGCCAACGCTTTCTGCATAGTCGGCAAAGCCATCGGCGGCTTCGGGTATCTTGTCATGCACGAGCTTTTGCGTGACGCGCACACGGCGCGGGCGCACGGGGGCATCGGGCTTTGGGGTGTCGATGCGCTGTTCGGCCACAAGCTTGAGCGGAGCCGGGCGGCGCATTTCGGGGCGCGTGCCAGTGGTTTGGGCCGCAACAGGGCGGCGCGGGCGCACGGCTGTTTCCAGATCATCGCGGTAGACTTCTGTGTCGCGGCCATCGGCCCCGAGGTCTCCGCCAAGGTCGCGCTCGGCCTCTGTGGCCTGCACAGCGGCACGCAGGTGGGCGATGGCGTTGCGGCGGCCGCGGCCCTCGTCTTCGTTGAGCTTTGTATTCGTCTCTTCGAGGATGCGGCCCATCTGGTCGTCGCTCGCTGTTTCGGTCAGGCGGGCACTGCGCATGGCGCGCACTGTCGAGGAGACATTGGCATCGGTTTGGGGGTCGTCTTCCGAAAAGAGGTTGCCTGCCGTATCTTCGCCGATGCTGTCATCATCAAAGGCGTTCTCGGCCAGATCGTCTTCAAAGGCGTCCTCTTCATCCGCGTCATCAAAGGCACTTTGTACCGGCTTTGCCGGGGCTTTGTGTGAGGCCAGTTCGGCCTCCACTGCGGCAAGCTCACGCATGAGCTCTTCTTCTTCCTCGTGTGAGAGGGTTGATTCTTCGCCGTGATCAAAGCTGCTATCTTCTTCTTCGATGTAGCCATCTGAAATGGCTGCCTCAAAGTCGCTTTTCTTCATTTTGATCACGCGCGCACGCATGGACGCGTCAACTGGCGCTGCATCGGTGACGTCGTCATCGCCGACAAAGGGCTCATCTTGGGGGGCGTCGTTGGCGGGGTCTGTCTCGCCTGCGCTATCTGTTGCGCTGAGCCGTTCGAGCATGGCGCTGATGTCGTCTTCTTCCTCGGCGTCATCCTCCAGGTCAAAAACAGATGCGTCTTCGGCAGCCTTTGCTTGGGCTGCGGCCTCGGCTTCAGCCTTCTCGGCCTTTGCTTTTGCGGCGGCTGCTTCAGTGCGCGCATGTTCGTCTGCGGCAGCTTTCGCTTCCGCTTGTGCTTTCGCTTCAGCTCTTGCCGTGGCCTCTGCTTCGGCTTTTGCCTGTGCTTTCGCCTTGGCTTCTGCTTCAGCTTTCGCCTTGGCTTCTGCTTCAGCTTTCGCCTTGGCTTCAGCTTCAGCTTCTGCAGCGGCTTGAGCGCGAGCTTGCTCTGCGGCTTTGGCCTCGGCTTCTTTTTCAGCCTGGGCGCGCGCGGCGTCTTCTGCGGCGTCATCAGCGTCAAGGGCTGCTGTGATGTCAGCTTGTGCGCCTGTCAGAAATGCCTCTGTGGCGGCGTCATCATCAAGCAGTGTGTCTTCGGCGTGTTCATCTTCGGAATAGGCGTTTTCGGCCTCGCCCTTTGAGACAACATCGCGAATGCGTTGCAACTTGGCCGCGACACTGTCCGGATCGGCCGGAGCTTTTGCCTTGGGCACAAAGGGTTCGGCCTCAGGCGCTGCCAGCGTGTCATCTGCGTCAGAAGAGGACTGGCTTTCGGCCACGAGGGCAGACAGCCCTGTGATGGCGGCGGCCTCGTCTTGGGAGACGGGCTGTGCCTTGGCGTGTGGCGCGGGCGCGGGTTCGGCGGGCGCCTTGGCCGCCATGGGCAACATGCTCGACGGATCTGCGCGCAAGACGAATGTGTCTTTGTCCCGGTGGGCTTCGACACGGCGCGAGATTTCACGCTCGGCGATGCGCGCCAGCATTTCGGCATCAGGGCTGGGAGGCTCGGCTCCGAAGTAACGGTCATCGGCGGCAAGGTCGCGGAAATACTCCGCGATTGCTTTCATAGTGCCGAAAGAATCGTCGAATCCCTCCAGGGTGCACGAGAAGGTGCCATAAGAGACCGTGAGGATTTTATTCGTGTTAACCATGTTCTTGCTCGCCACGTAATTTTATAATTGTCATAGTTAATGACAGCCTACAGCGTCGAAAGCGGACCGAATCTAAGAAGATTAGCGTATCATTTCGTGGCGACAATGTGTTCTGTTTCCTTAAGAAAGGGTAAAATGCCTTTGAACACCCCTATTGTTCACGTTTCAGACCCGGTTTTGCTGGTGGGCGGTGGAAAACACCGCAAACGGGGGCTTGCGGCCTGTGCCGGACGCTATGGCGCGCTTGTGGCTGCTGACAGCGGGGCAGATTGGCTGCTGGGGCAGGGGCTTATGCCCGACAAGGTGATCGGAGATCTGGATTCTGTCTCGCCTGAGGCTTTAACCACGTTGGGCCTTGAGCGGGTCGTGAGGGTTAAGGAGCAGAGCAGCACTGATTTTGAGAAATGTCTGACGCGTATTGAAGCACCGCTTGTCCTGGGCGTCGGGTTTCTCGGGGGGCGGCTTGACCACGAATTGGCCGCGCTGCACACGCTCGTATCCTACCCCGAGCGGCGCTGTGTGTTGATTGGCGGGCAAGACATTGTCTTTCTGGCCCCGCCCAAGCTTGCGCTTGATTTGGCCGCAGGCACGCGTGTCTCCTTGTTTCCGTTCGGGGCGGTAACTGCGAGGGCAACGGGCCTGCAATGGCCGCTTGAGGGGCTGCGCTTTGACCCTGCGCGCCTGATCGGGACGTCGAACACAGCCCTTGGGCCGGTTCAGCTGGAGGTGGATGCGCCTGATATGTTGGTTATTCTGCCGCGCTCTTTATTGCCACGGTGTCTTGCGGCACTTGCAGGCGACGGCGTTGGCTGGCCTGCTCGCTCACCACGGTGAAAAGCCCCGCAGCGATTGTCAGTGCCATGCCAAAGCTCGCCATGGCATTGGGCAGCTCGCCAAAGATGGCAAGGCCGATGAGGGCGGCGATCGGGATTTCGACATATTGGATGGGCGTCACAGTGGCGGATGGTGCATAGCTGAGAGACCATGTCATCAGCAGGTGGGCCAAAGTGCCCAAAGCACCGACAGAAAGCAGTAAGCCCCATTCGCGCGCGGTGGGCGCGCTCCAGCTGATCTCGGCAAGCTCGGCCAGCCCGCCAAAAGCCAGCAGGGGCAGGAGCAGGGCCGTGGCCATCAACCCCGAGACAAATTGCAGGCCAATCGGATCTGTTTCGTTCGAGATGTGGCGCGTGAGCAGCATGAAGCCTGAAAACAAAAGCGCGACGCCCAGAGGCAGCAGCGCGACCCAGCCAACATTGGCAAAGCTCGGTTGGACCACGCAGAGCACGCCCGCAAACCCGACGACACACGCGCTGAGCCGCGCCTGACCAACCGCCTCGCCAAGCAGAAGGTGGCCCAGCACAAGGTTGAGGAAAGGCAGCACAAAGACAATTGCGATGGCATCCGCCAAGGGCATGTGGCGCAGAGCTGTGAACATGAGGCCGATGGCGGCCATATGCAGCAGTGTGCGCAAGAGGCACAGGCGCAGCGCAGCAGGCGAGAGCCGCCAAGGCCTGAGCGACAGCGCAATAAAGGGAAAGAGCAGAGCAACCTGCACAACAAAACGGATGAGCAACATGGGGCCAAGAGCGACTGATTGGCCAATCAGTTTTGCCACGGCGTCACCCAGAGGGGCAACGGCGCAAAAGCCGAGCATCAGGGCAATGCCGAGAAGGGGTTTGTCACTAACCATAAGGATAGGCTAGAGCGGCGAGGCGAGTCTGGCAACTTAAAGTTGTGTCTCTCGCATCACCTTTTCGCGCGCCGATATTTCATAGCGTGGCTGTTCAGCAGTTGGGCACATTGACAGCGAGGCCACCCAGTGAGGTTTCTTTGTATTTCTCACTCATATCGACGCCTGTCTGGCGCATGGTTTCGATACAGGCATCCAGTGGCACAAGGTGGGTGCCGTCGCCTCTGAGGGCGAGCGAGGCGGCAGAGACAGCTTTGATCGCGCCCAGACCGTTGCGCTCGATGCAAGGCACTTGCACAAGCCCTTTCACGGGGTCGCAGGTCATCCCGAGGTGGTGCTCCAGCGCGATTTCGGCGGCGTTTTCCACTTGCTCGGGGGTTCCCCCCATCACGGCGCACAGGCCAGCGGCGGCCATGGCGGCGGCAGAGCCGACTTCGGCCTGACAGCCAGCCTCAGCCCCTGAGATAGAGGCATTGAACTTGACCAGACCGCCAATGGCGGCGGCTGTGAGCAGGAAGTCTTCTACACCGCTCTCGGACGCGCCGGGGACATGATCGAGCCAGTAGCGGATCACGGCAGGCATGACGCCTGCTGCGCCGTTGGTGGGCGCGGTGACAACCTGGCCGCCTGCGGCGTTCTCTTCGTTGACGGCCATGGCGTAGGTGCTCATCCAGTCGTTGATCGTGTGGGGCGCGCGCTGGTTCATGCCGCGCTCCGCAATCAGCGCGTCATGGATGGCTTTGGCGCGGCGTTTTACAAACAGGCCACCGGGCAGCTCGCCCTCTGTTTCAAGGCCACGGTTGATACAGTCGTTCATCACCTGCCAGATGCGGGCCGAGCCTGTGCGCAGGTTGTCATGGCCGCCACGGGCGATCTCGTTGGCGCGTTTCATCTCGGCGATGTTTTTGCCTGATGTTTTGCACATCTCAAGCATTTCGGCGGCAGATTTGAACGGGTAGGGGATGGGCGGGCCATCATCATCGGTGGCTTTGCCTTGGGCATGTTCCTCGGCGGTCAGCACAAAGCCGCCCCCGATGGAGTAATAGGTCTCGCTCAGGATGATATCGCCCTGCGCATCGGTGGCGTGCAGCACCATGCCGTTGGCGTGGCCAGCGAGGGCTGGGCCGTAGTCAAAGATCAGGTCGTCTTTCGGGGAGAACTTGAGCGTTGGCAGGCCTTCGGGGCTGATGGTGTGGGTGTCGCGGATGGCCGCAAGCGTGGCTTCTGCTGTGTCGTGATCATAGGTTTCAGGCACAAAGCCCGCGAGGCCCAGAATGGTTGCGCGGTCGGTGGCGTGGCCAACGCCTGTGAAGGCGAGCGAGCCGTGCAGCGAGCCTTTCAGCCCCGCGAACTCGAAGGGTGAGGCGCGCATGAGATCCAGAAAGCGCGCAGCGGCGACCATGGGGCCCATTGTGTGCGAAGAGGAGGGGCCAATGCCCACTTTGAACATTTCAAAGACAGAGAGAAACATTAGGTGGCCGATCCTTCTGGTGGGGTGGCATATCGGGGCCGTGTGAATGGTGTGGGGCCGAGGCCTTCAGCGACACTAGCGGTTTGAACGCTGGCGCGGCGTTCGACTTGAGACGCTAATCTATACAAATGCGGCGTCTTATCAAAAGAGAAGCTGCGGGCGCAGTCTTTCGGGTAAAGCGCCAACCAGCGCAGGAGCGTCGCGACGTAGAGATCAAGACTGCTGGGCGCAGGTGCCCCGAACCAGGCGTGGCCCTGACTTGCGAGCGTATCAAGCTTTTGCAGATGTCGTGCGAGGCTTTTTTGCAGCCCCGCGCGCAGGGCGGCTTGGTGGGCTGCGTCATCGCCGATATATTTGGCGGGGTAAAATATCATCCGCATTTCTGCGTGAACCGTGTTGGAGACAAAGAACAGCCATTTGAGAAAGTCGCCGCGCGCGGAGTGGTCGGGCGCGGGGGCCAGTGCGCCGTGGGTGTCGGCCAGCCAGAGCAGAATTGCCCCTGTCTCAAAGAGCACACCTTGGGGTGTCTCGAGTACGGGGATCAGCCCGTTGGGGTTGAGGTGCAGATATTCCGCGCTGCGCTGGCCTGCGGCGGCGCGGTCGATGAGCACCGTTTCGTAAGGCAGGCGCAGCTCTTCCAGCGCGAGGCGTATGATGAGCGAGGCATTGTCGGGGGCGTAGTGGAGGCGATATGTCATGCTGTGTAGATAAGCATGGAGAGACCAATTGCAGCGCGCAAAAGCGACATTGGGTCTTATTTGTGCGTAAATCCTGCCTTTTCATGTGCACGTTTGGGTTGTATTGTGGCGGTGTGAATTTATGAGGTGATATATGTACAGGTTTTTTCAAACACTCGCGCTTGCGGTTGTGGCTACAAGTGCCGGGGCGCAGAGCACACTGACGATACCGCCGCAAATTATCAAGGCGGCTAAGAACAGCCCTGCGCAAGCCAAGCAAATGTATATTAACGAGGCGCTGAAGCTGGAGCCCAGCGGGACAGTCACGGCAAAGACGCTTGATAAAGAGCAGGCCCGCCAGATCGCCGCTTTGCGGGCGGGTTTTTACGAAGAAATCCTGACGTCTGACACTGATGGTGATGGCCGCGTTTCTGCCCAAGAGGCGGATGTGGCGAGCACTCTTGGTAGGCCCGGGCGCTTCTCGCGCCTCACGCCAGCACAGGCTTTTGAGGTGCTGGACACCAACACAGACGGGTTTGTGGAGTTTGCCGAGATCAACGCATATGCTCGGACAGGCCTGAACCAGAGACTGCGCAACTCGTCACGGGAGAGCATGATTGAACTGCTGATCGCGATGGACCGTGATGGCGACGGCGGCACGACCTTGAACGAGATTGTCGCCACGGTGGATGAGGCGGCGGGGCTTTCGCAAGACTGAGCGGCGCTGCCCTGCGTTTGAAAATGGTCGGCTTTTCTTGAAAGAATCCGCTCTGCCCCCTCGCGTGGGCGGGCGCGGCGCTCTATAAGGCGGCACGGGACACATCTGCGAGGCTGCTATGGGCGGAGAACTTTCACCGATTGATAAGGCCAAATTTGTTGCTGCAAAGCGTGCAGCGGAATTTGTGGAAGATGGAATGCGCGTGGGCCTTGGCACGGGCAGCACGGCGGCATGGCTTGTGCGCTGCTTGGGCGAGATGGTGCGCGACGACGGCCTCAAGATAAAAGGTGTTCCGACAAGCACCCGCACAGCCGAGCTGGCGCGGGATGTTGGCATAGAGGTGATCAGCCTTGATGAGGCGCGGTGGCTGGACCTGACGATCGACGGGGCAGACGAGTTTGATGGCGAACTCAACCTTGTCAAAGGCGGGGGCGGCGCGCTTTTGCAGGAGAAAATCGTCGCAACGGCCAGTGACCAGATGATCGTGATTGCCGATGTGGGCAAAGAGGTTGAGCGGCTTGGCTCGTTTCCGCTGCCTGTAGAGGTGATCCCCTTCGGGTGGCAGACCACCAAAGCGCTGATTGAAGAGACGCTGGTGAGCATGGATGTGCTCGGGCGTAACACAACCCTCAGAATGAACGGGGATGTGCCGTTTTTCACCGACGAGGGAAACCATATTCTTGATTTGCACCTCAACCGTATCGGCAACCCGCGCCAGCTGAGCCTTGTGATGAACCAGATCCCCGGTGTGGTGGAGAACGGGCTGTTTCTTGATATTTGCGACAAGGTTGTTGTCGGCTTTGGTGATGGCAAGGTCGAGATCCGAGATATCAACGCAGGCACGGTTGAGACTGACCGCCTCGACTTTCTGGAAGATGACAATCTGTTCACGGATCTTATGGAATGATCGAGCTCCACCGACCGCGCCGCAACACGACCATTTTGCTGATAAACACAAGCATCACAGCGGGTGTGGCCGGCTACTTCTTTATGGATTTTCAGCAGACGGGCTTGTTTTATTCGCAAGTCATGATGGCGGTTTTCGGCTTTTGGGCTGCTTTGCTCACACGCAGCCTTATTCGCCGCCGCGTGCTGGCGCGCATCACGGGTGCACGGCTCGTCGTGCTTGGCTTGATGCGCGATACGGATATTCCTTTTGAGGCAATCGACAGATTTGCGCTCAACGCGGGCGAGCGCATGGGATTTGTTGGCCATAGAGTTTCGGGCAA
Organism: Lentibacter sp.; assembly: GCF_965658795.1. Lineage (NCBI taxonomy): Bacteria > Pseudomonadati > Pseudomonadota > Alphaproteobacteria > Rhodobacterales > Roseobacteraceae > Lentibacter > Lentibacter sp. The sequence continues at coordinate 166,675 of NZ_CBFHTG010000001.1, forward strand.
AGCGCGGGTCATAGCTGTTTCGCCAAAGGTTTTTGGCGCGGAAAACATGACACGGCTGCGCGAGGCCCTTGAGGCAGCGCGCCCGGATTTACACAATATTTCAAATACAGACTTCAGAAAGGCCTATGAGACATGAGCTTTGACTATGATCTTTTCGTAATTGGCGGTGGCTCGGGCGGTGTACGGGCTGCGCGCGTGGCCGCACAGGGCGGTGCCAAAGTGGCATTGGCAGAAGAAGACCGCTACGGCGGAACCTGCGTGATCCGGGGCTGTGTGCCCAAGAAGCTGATGGTCTTTGCCAGCGAATTCCCCAACGCTATCGCCGATGCGCAGGCTTACGGCTGGGATGTGAGAGCGGGCGATTTTGACTGGGGCGTGTTTAAAACAAAGCTTCATGCCGAGCTTGACCGTCTTGAAAATGTTTACCGTGGTATCCTCAAGAACAACGGTGTCGAGAGCTTTGATGCGCGGGCCAAGGTGGTTGGTGCGCATGAGGTCGAGCTATCTGACGGGACGCGCAAGTCAGCCAAGCATATCTTGCTGGCCATGGGCGGACGGCCAGTGAAGCCAGAGATGGCTGGCGCAGAGCATGCGATCACTTCAAACGAGATTTTTCACCTTGAGAGCCTGCCAAAAAACATGCTGATCCTCGGTGGTGGGTATATTGCCTGTGAATTTGCAGGGATCATGAACGGCCTCGGTGTGGAGGTGACGCAATATTACCGCGGCGCGCAGATTTTGCGCGGGTTTGACGACGAGGCACGCGGCCTTGTCTCGGACGAGATGATCCAGAACGGGGTAAAGCTTCACCTTGGCACCAATATCTTCTCGATGGAGAAAGTTGACGGCGGCATTCGTGTCAAATCAACCAACGGGCATGATCAGGTCTTTGAGCAGGTCATGTTTGCCACGGGGCGTGCGCCCAACACAGACGACATGGGCCTTGAGGCCGTTGGCGTTGAGCTTGGCCGCAAGGGCCAAGTGTTGGTGGATGACTATAGCCAGACCAAAGTGCCGAGCATTTATGCGGTGGGCGATGTGACCGACCGTGTGAACCTGACGCCGGTTGCGATCCGCGAGGGGATGGCCTTTGTGGAGACCGTGTTTAACGGCAACCCGACGAAGCCTGACCACACGCTTATACCAACGGCTATTTTCACGCAGCCCGAGATGGGCACGGTGGGCCTGAGCGAAGAAGAGGCGCGCGAGCTTGAGCCGATCGAGGTTTATGCGACATCATTCAAGCCGATGCAGCAGAGCTTTGCAGGGCGCAGCGCGCGCGTGCTTATGAAACTGGTTGTGTCTCAGGCCAGCCGTAAGATTTTGGGCTGCCATATTGTCGCGCCCGGGGCGGGTGAGATGATCCAGCTTGCGGGCATTGCCGTAAAGATGGGAGCAACAAAAGAAGACTTTGACCGCACCGTAGCGGTGCACCCGACGATGAGCGAAGAAATTGTAACGATGAAAGAACCTGTGCGCCGTGGTTAATCCTTACCAAAAGGGTTGAAAAAGGGCATCAGACACACAAGGTATGCAACAGCACCTGAATGACTTTAAAACAGAGGGGAAATCTGTAGATGGCGGGTAATTCTGGCGGCCCATGGGGCGGCGGCGGAAACGACAACGGGGATGACGGGCGTGATCAACGCCCCAATGGCGGGCGCAGGCCTGCCAATGACGAGCAATCGCAGATTCCTGAAATCGATGAATTGATGAAAAAAGGCCAAGAGCAGCTGCGCGTCCTGATGGGCGGCCGTGGCAGCGGAAATGGCGGCAACCGCGGTGGCGCGGGTGGCGGCGGTGGCCCTGCGATCAACCGTGGCACAATCGGCCTTGGCGTATTGGTCGTATTTGCGCTCTGGCTGTTCCAGAGCTTTTACACTGTGAAGCCTGAAGAACAGTCTGTTGAGCTGTTCCTTGGCGAGTGTAACAGCCCCTGCGTCGGTGGCCCTGGCCTTAACTTTGCGCCTTGGCCTGTTGTGACAGCCGAAGTTATGCCTGTAACACGCGAAAACACCGAAGACATTGGTGGTGGAACGGGTGCTGATGCGGGCCTGATGCTGACGGGCGACGAGAACATCGTCGACATTGATTTCCAAGTTGTTTGGAACATCAACAACGCGGAAGAGTTCCTCTTCAACCTGCGGGAGCCGCAAACAACCATTCGTGCGGTATCGGAATCTGCGATGCGCGAAATTATCGCTCAAAGCGAGCTGGCGCCGATCCTGAACCGGGACCGTGGCCCGATTGCTGACCGTTTGAAAGACCTCATCCAGTCAACGCTCGACAGCTACAACAGTGGTGTAAACATTGTCCGTGTGAACTTTGACAAGGCGGATCCGCCCGAAGAAGTGAAACAGGCTTTCTTTGCTGTTCAGTCCGCCGAGCAAGACCGCGACCGCCTTGAGAAGCAGGCCGATGCCTACGCCAACACCGTTCTGGCGGCGGCGCGTGGTGAATCTGCGCAGGTTCTGGAAGAGGCCGAAGGCTACCGTGCACAGGTTGTGAACGAAGCCCAAGGTGAAGCGAGCCGCTTTACGGCTGTTTTGCGCGAATACAGCAAAGCACCAGAAGTGACACGCAAGCGTTTGTACCTTGAAACGATGGAAGAAGTGCTCGGAAACGTGGACAAAATTATCGTTGATGGTGACGTTGGCGGGCAAGGGGGCATTGTGCCGTATCTGCCGCTCAACGAGCTGCGCCGCAGCACAGACACGCAAACAGGAGGGAGCAACTGATGCGCTCGACAACATATATCCTGCCGGTGATTGTGCTGGCTCTTGCTGGCATCCTGTCGTCGATCTTCATCGTGGACGAGCGTGAAAAGGCGCTGGTGCTTCAGTTCGGCCGTTTGGTCGATATCAAGGATGAGCCGGGCCTTGCGTTCAAGATCCCGCTTATTCAAGAGGTTATCCGCTATGACAACCGCATTCTGAGCCGCGATATTCCGCAGCTTCAGGTGACACCGTCAGATGACCGCCGCCTCGAAGTGAACGCGTTTGCGCGCTACCGCATCAATGATGTGGAACAGTTCCGCCAAGCGACAGGTGCGGGGGGCGATCAGGCCATCGAAGTCGCGGGCCGCAGGCTAGACTCGATCTTGCGCTCAGAGACGCGCGAAGTATTGGGTACGGTTTCGTCCAACGACATTCTGAGCTCTGATCGTGCGGCGCTTATGCTGCGCATCCGCAACGGCGCGATTGCCGAAGCGCGCGCGCTCGGGATCGAAGTTATTGACGTGCGCCTCAAGCGCACCGACCTGCCCAACGCCAACCTTGCGGCGACATTCTCTCGAATGCAGGCGGAGCGGGAACGCGAAGCGGCAGACGAGATTGCGCGTGGTAACGAGGCTGCGCAGCGTGTGCGCGCTCAGGCAGACAGAACCCGTGTCGAGATCACCTCTGATGCCAACCGCCAAGCCGAGATCATCCGAGGCGAGGCCGATGCGGCGCGCAACGCGATCTTTGCTGAAGCCTATGGTGCTGATCAGGAGTTCTTTGAATTCTACCGCTCGCTCAATGCTTACCGCGGTGCGCTGACAGGCAACAACACAAGCATGGTGATGTCGCCTGACTCCGAGTTCTTCAACTATCTGAAGAACGAAGACGGCAAGTGATGACCATCTGGGCGACAGCCCTTCTGGCCCTCGGGCTGGTACTACTTCTGGAGGGGCTGGTCTATGTGCTGGCCCCTTCTCTTATTGAAGAGATGTTGCGCGCGTTGCGTGCGCTGCCGCCTGAAGCACGGCGCATGATTGGCGCTTTGATGATGGTGCTTGGTCTCTGTCTTGTCTGGGCGGCCAAGACGCTTGGCGCCTGACATGGGCGGTTTACCGCCGCTTCACGCGCTTCTCACGCGTCTTTCACGACAGCTTGAGCAGGTTTGCGCAGACTTGGCGTTGCGCAGAATAGACCCTAGTTTACATATATAAGAGATTGAACCCATGCCGCTTGGCGTGGAATGATCACACGAGATAAAGGAGCATCAGTGTGAGACAGGCAACAAAAGCGATTGTGATGAAGACGAACCAGACAAGTGCCATGCGGGCGCTTTGGCTGATGATGCTGGGCGCAGCCCTTGTGCTGGCGCAAGCCATTGTGGCGCAGGCGAGGCCCGAAAGCTTTGCAGACCTCGCCGACAAGGTGAGCCCTTCGGTTGTGAACATCACAACTTCGACCATGGTGGCGCGCGGCACGGGTCCGGGGGCGATTGTGCCTGATGGCAGCCCGTTTGAAGACTTCTTCCGCGAATTTCAGGACCGCAACGGCCAAGGCAACCGCCCCCGCCGCTCTTCGGCGCTTGGCTCTGGATTTGTGATTTCTGAAGATGGCTACATTGTCACCAACAACCACGTGATTGAGGGGGCTGATGAGGTGATCATCGAGTTTTTCTCGGGAGCCGAGCTTGAGGCCAAAGTGATCGGCACAGACCCCAAGACAGACATCGCGCTGCTCAAGGTCGAAAGCGACGAGCCGCTGCCATTTGTGCCTTTTGGTGACAGTGACACGGCGCGCGTGGGTGACTGGGTCTTGGCTGTGGGCAACCCTTTGGGGCAGGGCTTCTCTGTTTCTGCCGGGATCGTCAGCCAGCGCAACCGCGCCCTTCAAGGCGCATATGACGACTACATCCAGACCGATGCCGCCATCAACCGTGGCAACTCGGGCGGCCCGCTCTTTAACATGGATGGTCAGGTTGTGGGGGTGAACACCGCAATTCTTAGCCCCAATGGTGGCTCGATCGGGATCGGCTTCTCCATGGCTTCAAACGTGGTGACACGGGTTGTTGACCAGCTGCGCGAGTTTGGCGAAACGCGCCGTGGCTGGCTCGGGGTTCGCATTCAGGATGTGACCGATGATGTGGCGGAAGCGATTGGCCTTGAGAAGACAGCCGGCGCGCTTGTGACGGATGTGCCTGACGGGCCAGCCAAAGAGGCCGGTATGCTCGCGGGCGATGTGATCATGAGCTTTGACGGTGTCGAGGTGGATGACACGCGCGGCCTTGTGCGCACGGTTGGCAACGCGGATGTTGGCAAAGCGGTGCGTGTGATTGTCTTCCGCGAAGGCAAGACACAGACCCTCAAGATCACTCTGGGCCGCCGCGAAGATGCGGAAAGCGCTGATGCTTCGGCAGGTACGGATGCGCCAGAGGAGGGCGAGCCCGAGCAGACCGAGATGATGGGGCTGACGCTCTCGCCGATGACAGACGAGCTGCGCGAGCAGCTTGAGCTTGGCCCGGAGGCGACCGGCCTTGTTGTGGGCGATGTTGATGAAGCGTCAGAAGCTTTTGAAAAAGGTCTGCGCGCGGGCGACGTCATCACAGAGGCGGGGCAGCAAAAGATCACCACGGTTGGCGAGCTTGACGCGCAGATTGAGCAAGCCAAGGATGGTGGCCGCAAGTCGCTCTTGCTTTTGGTGCGCCGCGCGGGCGAGCCAAGGTTTGTGGCGCTGACGCTGGAGTGAGGCCTTAAGCAGACATGAAAACGGCCGCGCAAGAGATTGCGCGGCCGATTTTCTTCGGAGGTGGGTGTCTCAGCCTGCGCGGCGGTTGAGCGCGACGGTGCCAAGCGCCATATCGGACAGGCCTTGGCCGCGCTCTTGGGAGGCCATGAAGATGACCGACACAAACTGCGCGAGAGGAAACATCCAGGATACAGTGTAGCCCAGCGTGTGCAGCAGCGCATGTGAGAGGTCAAACTTTGCGCCATCGCCTGTGCGAAATTCGATCGCAGTGAGGCGCATCCCCAGCGTTGCCGAACCGTTGGCAAGGCAGATGACGCGATACCCAAAATTGACCACAAACCCGAGCAAGGGCAGGAAGAACAGCCCCGTAAAAGCCGTGAACGGAACAATGACAACAACAAGCAGAATGATCAGCACCGTGTCGATCACCCACGCGATGAGCCGCTTGAGCGGCACATCGGCATAGAACTCTGGCTGATAGTGTGGGTCGGGCAGGGCAAAGCTCTGGCTATCCATCGTGTCCTCATTTGAAATCGGTTTGCTTTTATAACACACTTGGCCCTCAGGATAGGAGGGCCAAGCGGCAGGCGTAAAGGGGGTTAGGCCTTTTCAGCGGGCTCTTCGGAGGCAGAGCTGGCTTCGGCACGGTCATCCATGAACTGGTCAAACTCTGCTTTGTCTTTGGCGTCCCGCAGGCGCTCAAGGAAAGCTTCAAAGCTGTGCTGTTCATCTTCGAGGCGGCGCAGGGTCTCGTCTTTATAGGCGTCAAAGGCCAAGTTTCCTGAAGACCGTGAGGCCTGAAAGCGGCTGTGACGGTGTTCGCGGCCTTTGCTACAGCGACCAGGGCCAAGACGCTTGCTCCAGATCATGTAAAACAGAAGTGCCAGCCCGACAGGCCAGACAAAGACAAAGCCCAGAACCATAGCGGCGATCCAGGCCCCTTTGCCTTTGCTATCAAGCCAGGCCTCTGAGCGGGCGAACCAGCTTTGGGGCTGGATTTGAAAATCTGCAGTGTGGGTCATGGGGGCTCCTTTGCGAGTTTAAATGTAAATACTTTTTACATTACCAATATTGGAGCCGGTTGCCCTTCGCGCAAGGGCTTATGTTAATCTTTTTTACATAAGCGTTATTCGCTCGTGAAATCAGCCACTTGTGCGCCAGACTTCTCCAGAAGACGTGCGGGTTTCATGCTGAAAACATGGTGCGGTGTGCCTGCAGCGGCCCAAACGAGGCCAAAATCATGCAGGCGCGTATCAAAAAAGCTGCGGATCTCGGTTTTATGGGCAATCGGGGATACACCGCCAATGGCAAAGCCTGTTTGTGCGCGGACAACTGCGGCATCGGCGCGGCCCAAGGGCTCGCCTGCCAAGGCGGCCGCCTTCGCCTCGCAGACCTGATTGCCGCCAGCTGTGACAAACAGAAGAGCCTCGCCCGAGCTTTGACCCTGAAAGATGATGGATTTGGCGATCTGATCAACCTCAACGCCCAGTTCCGTCGCGGCTTGAAGGGCTGTCTTGGCCTCACCTGTTTCGCGGATTTCTGTCTCCTCGCCCTCAAGGGCGGCGCGCACGCGTTTCAGGCTTTTTGACATGTGTCTGTTCCTCTTGGTGATTGACGCGGCTTTGGGCGCAGCGCATCTTCAGGCATGGAATTTGCACAGAAAATCACCCGTCTGCCAAGAGCCTTTGACGCCGAGCGCGCGCTGCAAGCGCAACAGCTGTTTCCAGAGCTGAGCGGCGAGCTTTTGGCGCTTGTAGAGGGGGCTGCTGGCTGTAGCCCTTATCTGCTCTCGTTGATGAGCCGTGAGGCAACATGGATGAGTGAGGCGTTTGACGCGCCCGAGCTGGCCTTGCGCGCCGAGTTCGCGCGGCTGGCTGAAGTGGGCGCGCCCGATCTGGGCAGTGAATTGCGCCGCGCCAAAAAGAGGGTCGCCTTGCTCACGGGGCTGGCCGACCTTGGCGGTGTCTGGGCTTTGGAAGAGGTGACGGGCGCGCTGACAGAGTTTGCCGATCTGTCTGTGAGCCTGAGCCTGCGCGCCTCTTTGGGTGCTGAAATCAAGCGTGGCAAGCTGCCGGGCATGACAGAGGCCGATCTTGGCACACTCGGGGGGATGTTCGTGCTCTCTATGGGCAAGATGGGCGCATATGAGCTTAATTACTCCTCTGACATCGATCTGATCTGCCTGTTTGACGAAACCCGCTTTGAGCGCGACGACTTTTTCGAGGCGCGCAAGGCTTTTATCAAAGCGACCCGCGCCATGAGCGCTATGCTCAATGACCGCACGGCAGAAGGCTATGTGTTTCGCACCGATTTGCGCTTGCGCCCTGACCCTGCGGTGACGCCTGTGTGTATGGCGGCCGAGGCGGCTGAGCGCTACTATGAAAGCCTCGGGCGCACATGGGAGCGGGCGGCGTATATCAAAGCGCGTTGCGGTGTGGGCGATGTGGCCGCGGGTGAGGCCTTTCTGGAGACCCTGCGCCCCTTTGTGTGGCGCAAGCATCTGGATTTTGCAGCCATTGAAGACGCGCACAACATGCGCCTGCGCATTCGCGAGCATAAAGGGCTTGGCGGGGCGATTGAGCTTTTGGGCCACAATATGAAGCTTGGACGCGGGGGCATTCGGGAGATCGAGTTTTTCACGCAGACACGCCAGCTTATTTCGGGAGGGCGCGATGCTGAGCTGCGCGAGCGGCGCACAGTGCCGGCGCTGGCGCGGCTGGCCGAAAAGGGCTGGGTGCCTCAAGATGTGGCCGATGTTTTGAGCACGCACTACCGTGCGCACCGCGAGGTGGAGCACCGTGTGCAGATGATAGCGGATCAACAGACGCATCTTTTGCCAAGCTCTGGCGAGGGTATGGAGCAGCTTGCGGCCTTTATGGGTCGAGAGCGCGCCAGCCTTGAGGCCGAGCTACGAGAGCGGCTGGAAGAGGTGCACGAGCTGACCGAGGGCTTCTTTGCGCCTGATGCGATTGCGCCCGAAGCGGCGGGCCCCGAGCTGGAGACGCTGGATCAGGACGTGATCAGCCGCTGGCCGACTTATGCTGCGCTGCGCTCGGAGCGGGGCACGCAGATTTTCAACCGCCTCAAGCCAGATATTCTGCGCGCGCTGGCGCTTTCCTCTGACCCTCACGCGGCGCTGCTGGCGTTTGATGGCTTTTTGGCGGGTCTGCCCGCGGGTGTGCAGCTGTTTTCGCTTTTTGAGGCCAACCCGCAGCTTGTTGACCTTGTGGTTGATATTGTCAGCACAGCCCCTGCACTTGCGCGCCACCTCAGCCGCAATTCGGCTGTGTTTGACGCGGTCATCGGGGGAGACTTCTTCTCTGATTGGCCAAGTGTGGCAGCTTTGGCGGGGGAACTGGGCGCGCTTCTGACCGCAGAGGAAGACTATGAGCGCAAGCTGGACCTTGCGCGCCGTTGGAACAAAGAGTGGCACTTTCGCGTCGGCGTCCACTTCTTGCGCGGTCTGACGGGAGCGGAGGAGGCGGGTACGCAATATGCCCAGCTGGCGGAGGCCGCGCTTGTGGCGCTCTGGCCCGAGGTGGTGGCACAATTTGAAGAGAAGCATGGCCCCCAGCCCGGCAAGGGCGCAACGGTCATCGGCATGGGCTCGCTGGGCGCAGGCCGCCTGACCAGCGCGTCTGACCTTGATATCATTGTGATCTACGACCCCGAGGATGTGGAGATGTCTACGGGCAGGCGGCCTTTGGCCACGCGGCCCTATTATGCGCGGCTGACGCAAGCGCTTGTGACCGCGGTGAGTGCGCCTATGGCCGAGGGCAGGCTCTATGAGCTTGATATGCGCTTGCGGCCCTCGGGCAACCAAGGGCCCGTTGCCACCAGCTGGCCTGCGTTCAAATCGTATCAGCAAAGCGAAGCCTGGCTTTGGGAACATCTGGCGCTTGTGCGGGCGCGCCCGATCTGCGGGCTTGCGAGCTTGGGCACCGAGTTTACGGCCTTTCGCCAAGCGATTCTGGCTGAAAAGGGTCAGGACCGCAGCCGCACACGCAATGGCGTGGCCGAGATGCGCAGCAAGATTGCGACCGCCAAGTCGCCCAGCGGGCCATGGGATGCCAAGCTTGGGGCAGGGCGTTTGCAAGACATAGAGCTTTTTTCCCAGATGGGCGCTTTGGCGGCAGGAGGCGCCAGCGTGCGTGTGCAAGCGGGTGTGAAGGGGCTTCTGGAGGCCGGGTTGGTGGATAAAGCTGCGAGCCAAGCCTTGATGCGCGCCTATCGGCTTCTCTGGGCGCTGAACCTCAGTACACGGTTCTTGTCAGACAAGCCTTTTGATGCAGACAGCGCCAGTGTCGGAGCCGCGCAGCTTGTCTTAAGAGAGACAGGGGCGAATTGCCTTGCCAGCTTGCAAACAGAGTTGCAAAGCTGCGCAAACGCTGCGGCGGCAATCATAGCGGCCACTTTGGGAGGAGCAGGCGATGAAGGGTGACATTTACGATCCGAAGGCGCTTATTCGTGAGGCTTACAACATCGAAGGCATCACTGCGCCCGAGTGCCGCTCGATCTTTCTGGACTGGGCGCTGAGCCTGCCTGTCGAGATGGATCAGACAGAGACCATCGGCCTTTTGCTCGCGCGCCACGGGGTTGCGGGGCACCCTATGACCGAGGTTCTCAAGGACGGGCTTGAGACGATGAAAGCGCCTCGCCGCCGTGGTGGCTGGATGGCGCGGCGGCGCGACACACCGCATTAACCATGCTCTGAGCGACCACCTATTTACCCATATGATGCCATAAAGTCGTCCCATTCCGAGGCCAGTCTCTTACTCGAGCAGTAAAGGGCAAAGGCCCAAGGAGAATGGACATGAAATTCGTAAAAGCAACATTGGTAGCCGCGTTGGCGCTGACTGTTTCTGGATGTGCCAGCGTTGATGTGGCCACACGAAACGCATCTTTTGAGGCGCCTAAAGAGCAATCGCCGCTCAGCGAGGTTATCGCGATCCGGGATGTCGAGGTGAATGTTTCGCGCGATTTGCGGGTTTCTGAAGCGGAGCTGTTTTACCCTGTTGCCGATATTGTCTGGCGCGGTGAGGCGCGTGGCGACCGCTATGAGCAGGTGGGTGCGATCTTTCAAGATAGCGCCAAAGTTGCCACAAAAGACCTGAGAGGCGCAACGCCTGCTCATGTCGAGATTGATGTGTTGCGCTTTCACTCGGTGACCGACAAAGCGCGCTACACGGTCGGTGGCAGCCACTCCATCAGCTTTATGATGCGTGTGACAGACCCTGCGACAGGCATCGACCTTATGGCACCACGCAAAGTGAAAGCAGACCTGAAAGCCTTTGGCGGGCAAGCAGCGATTGAAGCTGACGCGCGCGGCGAGACCCAGAAAAAACGTGTGACCGAGCATTTGGTTGGCGTGATCCGCGGCGAGCTTGAAACGGCTGCGGCTGCAACAGGCACTGTGACGCGCAACGCAGGCGAGGAGGTTGCACAGGCTGCAAACTCAGAAACACCTGTTCCAGCGCTCTACTAGGGCTTTCCCATCAAACAAAAAGTGATGTAAGGGGGCTGCATGACACAGTCCCCTTATAGAACGATCCGCCTCACCCCCAAAGCAGACGCGCGCAAGATCCGCCATGGCGCGCCTTGGGTGTTTGACAATGAGCTTGTGCTCGACCGCCGCACCAAGGCCATCGCCAAAGGCGAGGTGGTGCTTCTGGAAGACGCCGAGCGCGCGCCGATGGGGCTTGTCGGCTTTAACGCCGAAAGCCGGATTTCGGGGCGGATGCTGGACCGCAACGTGACTGCCACGATTGACGCGGCATGGTTTGCGGCCAAGCTCACAAAGGCGCTCGATATGCGCCAGCGCCTTTATTCAGAGCCATTTTACCGCCTTGTTCATGCCGAAGCCGACGGCCTGCCCGGTGTGGTCATCGACCGCTTTGGCGACACGGTTGTGTTGCAGCCAAATGCGGCTTGGGCCGAAGCCAAGCTGGATGCGCTGTGTGAAGCGCTGCTGTCGCTGGATGGTATCACAACGATCATGAAAAATGCCGCAGGGCGCGCGCGGGGCCTTGAGGGGCTGGACGACGTCAGCGCCGTCTTGGCGGGCACGGCGCCCACAGCGCCAGTGCCTGTGATGATGAACGGTGCGACCTATATGGCCGACCTGACAGGCGGGCAGAAAACAGGGATCTTCTTTGACCAGCGCGACAACCAGGCCTTTGCTGCGAAGCTGAGCCAAGGTGCTGATGTGCTTGATGTTTTCTCCCATGTCGGCGGCTTTGGCCTTGCGGCTTTGGCGGGCGGAGCAGCGAGCGCTGTGGCTGTCGATGGCTCGGCTGCGGCACTTGAGCTGGCCCAAGCGGGCGCTGCGGCTTCAGGTATGGCCGAGCGCTTTGAAACACGGGTCTCTGATGCGTTTGATGCCCTTGCGGCTCTGGCCCAAGAGGGCCGCCGATTTGATGTGGTGATCTGTGATCCCCCCGCTTTTGCGCCGTCTAAAAAGGCGCTTGATGCAGGCTTGCGGGCCTATGAGCGGATTGCACGGCTGGCCTCTGTCTTGGTGAAAGAGGGCGGCTATCTGGGCCTGTGCTCTTGCTCGCATGCGGCTGACTTGAGCAAGTTTCGCGCCGCCTCCAGCCGTGGCATTGGCCGCGCAGGGCGCACGAGCCAGCTGATCCATACGGGCTTTGCGGGGCCTGACCACCCGCTGATGCCGCAGCTGGCGGAAAGCGGCTACCTCAAAGCGTTGTTCTACCGCCTGTGAAGCTCCTGCTAGACACTTGCGTGCTCTATCCGACTGTCATGCGCGAGATGCTCTTGGGCGTGGCGGATTCGGGGGCTTTCGAGCCGCTGTGGTCTGCCGAGATCGAGGGCGAGTGGGCCCATACAGCAGAAAAGCATCAGGCGGGTGCACGCGTGTTTGCCGAGGGTGAAATAGCCATGCTCAACGCTCGCTGGCCAAACGGGCGGGTGCGCTATGGCGAGGGGCTCAAAGCGCGCCTTTGGCTGCCTGATGCGGGCGATATCCACGTGCTTGCAGCGGCTGTTGCAGGCTCGGCTGATGCTATTATCACATTGAATAAAAAGGATTTTCCTGCGCAAATCTTGGCGGAGGAGGGCCTGAGCCTGATGGACCCGGATGCCTACCTGCGGGGTGTTTTTGCGGCGGATCCTGAACGTGTTTCAGCGGTTGCAGCGCGTGTGTTGCGGGTGGCTTGCGAGCTGTCAGGTGAGGCGTGGACGATGCGCACATTGTTTAAAAAGGCCCGCTTGCCGCGGCTGGCGAAAGCGCTGTCTTAAGCCTTCTGCCAGCGCGCCTCGAGGCTGCGGATCGCCTCGATACGTTCGTCTGTTTTGGGGTGGCTGAGCAGCCATGCGGGGGGGCTGCCCGCCACAGCGCCTGTGAGGCGCTCCAGCTTGTGGAATAGCTCGATCTGCGGGGTCACCCCGAAGCCAGCCTTTGTCATGAGCGCAGCGGCGTATTCATCGGCCTCATATTCATCCGAGCGCGAGAGCCGCGCCGCGAGAAGCGATGTGGCAAAATTGGCAAGCCAGTAGCCGATCACCGGAATGAAGCGCGAGAACACGGCCCCAAGCGCCATGCGCATCGCATTTTGCCCTGAAAAATCGATCATGCGGCGGCGCGAGTGGCCCAAGGCGACATGGCCAAGCTCGTGAGCGATAACGCTTGCGAGCTCTTCGGCGCTCACTTCGCCTTGGCGAAACTTGTTGTAAAACCCACGGGTTATGAAAATCCGCCCGTCCGGCGCTGCGAGGCCGTTGACCGGCTCGATCTCGTAAAGATACACGCGCACACGCTCAAGGCCGAGCGCAGCCGCGAGCCGTGAAAGCACGGGTTGAAAGGCAGGGTCGGCAAGCTCGGATGACTTTTCATCAAGCTCTTTCAACGTGTTGCGCACAGAAAAGCGGTAGATGACGTAGCCATAGAGCAGCGGCAGGATAAGGGGGAGGAGCTTTAACATGGCAAAGATATGGGGGCTTTGAGGGGGCTGCGCAACGGGTGTTTGGCTGTGCTGCGGCCTATTGGGCCAAAGAGGGTTTGGCCGGGAAGAGCAATAGGCGTGACAGAGGCGCTGGTCATAGGGCAAGGTTAGGTGTGGTTGCAGATTCGTGCCAGCGATATTTCGAGGAGCGTACGGTGCCAAATTATGTTCTAGATCAAGGGTTTGGTGGCGCGGCGAAGCTGGGCCTTATTGTGCTCTCAACCGACGAGACACTGGAAAGCGAGGCGCGGCAGGTTCTGGCGGGGCGTGATGTGAGCCTTGTTCATGCGCGCATTGCGGCTGAAGCAGATGTGACACCTAAGACCCTGAAAATGATGGAAGAACGCTTGCCTGATGTGGCTGCGTTGTTGCCAGAGGGTTTGGCGGCTGTGGGCTATGCCTGCACCTCTGCGAGCACGGTGATCGGGCCTGCACGGGTGGCGGAGCTGGTGGGGCGCAGCCACCCGCGCGCGGCGGTCACCGATCCGATCTCGGCTGTGATGGCGGCGCTTAAGGCCTTGAAGGCAAAGAAAATTGGCTTTGTCAGCCCCTATGTCAAAGAGGTGACTGCGCCGATGCGGGAGCTGCTGGGAGAGGCCGGATTTGAGACGGTTTCCGAGCTGAGTTTTAACGTGGCCGAGGACAAAAAGGTCGCGCGGATCGCTGAAATCAGCACATTGGAAGCGATTGAAAGCATAGCAAAATCAAACGCTTGCGATGCGATCTTCGCAAGTTGCACCAACTTGCGGACATTCGGCATTCTGGCCGAAGCCGAACGGCGCGCGGGCTGCCCTGTTATCTCGTCAAATCAAGCGCTTATCTGGCACTTGTTAAAACTGGCGCAGGTCGATGCAAGCGGCTGGGGGCCGGGGGCCTTGTTCGAGCTCTGAGCGCAGCGCGCGGTGGGGTTAACGGCCATTGAGCCTCCCGAAACAGGGGGGCACACTGCGTGCACCGGGCGTGCACCATGCGTGCACCGCCTTGTGCGACGTCTTGTTAACCGAAAATTAGTCAATGCGGCGTGCGCTGCTAGATCAGCTCGCGCATGCCACGGGTGATGCCATCAAGTGTCATGGGCACCATGCGATCTTCGAAGATCTCCTGAATCATGCCGATGGACTGGGTATAGCTCCAGTATTTTTCGGGCACGGGGTTGATCCAGACGTTGTTGGCCCATTGCGCGCGGGCGCGCTCGAGCCAGACCTGCCCCGCCTCGGGGTTCCAGTGTTCGTTTGCGCCGCCTGCATAGGCGACCTCGTAGGGCGACATGGAGGCATCGCCCACGAAGATACATTTGTAGTCGGCCCCATAGGTGCGCAGAACCTCCCATGTGGGGGTTTGCTGGTCCCAGCGGCGGGCATTGTCTTTCCAGACGCCCTCATAGAGGCAGTTGTGAAAGTAGAAATGCTCAAAGTGTTTGAACTCGGACTTGGCGGCAGAGAAAAGCTCTTCGACCATCTTGATGTGGGGGTCCATCGAGCCGCCGATATCAAGGAACAAGAGCACTTTCACGGCGTTGCGCCGCTCGGGGCGGGTCTTCACATCGAGGTAGCCGTGCTCGGCCGTGGCGCGGATCGTGCCGTCAAGGTCAAGCTCGTCATGGGCCCCGTCGCGGGCCCAGCGGCGCAGGCGCTTGAGCGCGACTTTGATGTTACGGGTGCCAAGCTCGACATCGCCATCGAGGTTTTTGAACTCGCGTTTGTCCCAGACTTTGACAGCGCTTTTGTGGCGGCTTTCGCTCTGGCCAATGCGCACGCCTTCAGGGTTGTAACCGTAGGCGCCAAAAGGAGATGTGCCGGCTGTGCCGATCCATTTGCTGCCACCCTGATGGCGGCCCTCTTGCTCTTTGAGGCGTTCTTTCAAGGTTTCCATGAGCTTGTCAAAGCCGCCTAAAGCTTCGATCTCGGCGCGCTCTTCCTCAGACAGATGTTTCTCTGCCAGCTTTTCAAGCCACTCGGCGGGGATATCAACTGCATTTAAAGCATCACTTAAAGTAATGCCCTCAAGGCCTTCAAATGTTTTGGAAAAAGCGCGATCAAACCTGTCGATATGGCGCTCGTCCTTGACCATGGATGTGCGTGCGAGGTAGTAGAATCCCTCGATGTCATAGGTCACAAGACCCGCTTTCACGGCTTCAAGAAAGGTCAGATATTCGCGGAGGGACACAGGGATCTGAGCTTCTCGGAGGTTCTCAAAGAAGGGCAGAAACATGGGGGCCTCACATCATCCGCAGAATAGCAATATTGATGAAGAGAGCGACAATCGCAAAGATGATCGCGAAGGCGATACCATGCTGGAACATGTCCAGTTTGTTGCCGCCTTTTCTATATGCCACCACCGCTCCTGTCAGAGCGCCGATGAGAAAGCCGAGAGTTACTATCATGTTGTCTTACCCGCTTTGGCCCCGTCGCGGACTGAGCGCTGATATCTCGCGCATCTTTGCACGCACCGCCCATTCCGAACCAAATCCGTATCGTGCCCAGCCCAGACTGTCCAGTCTGACATGCTGCGCTTCTGAGGAACGTCCCGTCAACTCGAGGGCTTCGGCGCGCAGCATCATGAGGGTGCTGAGCAGCGCTGCATTCTCGTGGTCTTTGGCGATGTGCATGGCGGGGTTGACGAGGGCGAGGGCGCGCACGCCGTTGCCCTGGCTGATGGCGTGGGAGGCCAGCTGCGAGGCCACATAGGCGCGGTGCAAGGTGGTGGAGCGTGAGTTGGAGTAGAACTGGTCTGCGGCCTGAAAGTGCTTGAGCGCTGTGTCAGGCTCGGAGGCGAGCGCAATGCGGCCCATGGCATAGTGTGCAAAGGCGCGGCGGTGGTCTTGCCAGCCGAAGGCGCGGGAGATGTCGAGCGCCTTTTCAGCCGCCTTGCGCCGCTGGGGCATGCTTGCGCCCGGGCCAAGGGCCGTCTGGACGGCGGCGATGTAGCTGCGCGGGGTCGGGGCTGTGCGCTCGGGGCTGAAGGCCTCGCCGCGCGGGTTGAGCCGCGCCAGAACACCGGGGAGCACAGCGGCGACCTGCCGTTTGCTCATCCCTGTGCGCAGCTCGGGCGCATAATAGGCGCGCAGCACGAGCATATCAAAGCCCGTGAGAACGGTGTGCATGTTGTCGTCGTTGAAGACAGAATCGGGCAGGCGGTAGAGGTCATTGAGCGGGCCGATGGCTTGGGCCAGCTCTTCGTGCAGGCAGTCGCGCACCTCTTGGGGGCTTGCATCATTGGGGACAAACACGGCCAGCTTGTCGCGCTGGCGCATCAGCGCCCAGTTGGTTTTGGCGCTGCGACGGGCGGCCTTATACTCGGAGATATCGGAGATATTGGGCACCACGAAGCAGGCGGCATGGGGCAGGTTCTTGCGAATGTCGGCGCGGCTGACGGCTTGCACTGTGATGTTGGCATCGGGCGCATTGGTCAGGCTCACGTTGAGGCGGGCCTCGCTTTGGAAGCGGTAGATCAGGCGTGTGAGGTCGGGCAAGAGCGTGGCGGGCGGAGCGCCTGTGACGCGGATGCTGATGGGGCCTTCAAAGCGCGTGAGCACGGGCAGCTCGCGACCTGACTCAAGGTGAAACGAGAGTTCGAGGATATCGCGGGCGATGTCGCTGTTGGAGCGCATCGGCGCTTGGGCTGTGCTGACATTGAAGGATTTGAGTGGGGGCAGGCCGAGCGCGCTTTCCTGAACAAAGCCGCGCGAGGGCGTGTCGGACATATTGCCCGGCATACAGCCAACCAGTGTCAGAAAAATGGGCAGCAGGAGCTTGTTGCGCATCAGATCGCCCCCGCAGAAGCAGAGGCCGCCACAGCTCGGGCGCAGATACGGATAGATGCGGGAGCGGGCACATTAGAGACCCGCAGACGCACAGCATGCGCCAGCTCTGTCTTTTTCATCGTCAGCTTCTGCCTTCGGTTTTTTCAATAAACAGACTTTTCGCTGTTCTTCCTGTTTTTCTTAAGGATGAAATGGGGCGAAAAAGTGACAATTTGTCTAAATGCTTAAGAGCAACGCGACTCGATCTTTAGTTGTTTTGAAACAGATGCTTAGCCTGTGCTTCCTGCGCAACAACCTTGGGTCCCTAGGGTCTTCTTATGCGACTCAGGGCTGTTTTGATGGGGTAAAAACGGTGCATTTGGCCGCAATCGGAGGGCTGGTTTGCGCTAGGCTTTGGGCTTTGCAAAGGTTTCGCGGTGCCAGACATAGAGGCCTGAGGCCGCAATCACGCAGGCGCCAAGGAGGGTGAACAGGTCGGGCACATCGGCAAAGACAAAGAAGCCGTAGGTGAGCGCAAAGAGGATACCCGCATAGGAAAAGGGCGCGAGCATCGCCGCTTCTCCGGCCATCAGCGCGCGGATGAGGGCGAGCTGGCCCAGTGTGGCGCAGAGGGTTATTCCGACGACATAAGGCGCCTCGGCAAGGCCGATGGGCTGCCAGAAGCGAGGCAAGGCCAGTGTGAGCACAACAGCCCCGAACAGCGCGGTGTAAAAGAGCGATGTCCATGCGTTTTCATCGCGCCCGACAAAGCGGGTGGCGAGGGCATAGGCCGAATAGCAGATCGCGGCGGCCAGAGGCAGCAACGCATAGGGCGAAAACACATCAGAGCCGGGCCGTATGACGAGGTAGGCCCCTAGAAAGGCGGCCAAGATCGCAGCGGCGCGGCGCAAGCCGAAGCGCTCGCCCAGAAAGAGGGCCGCGCCCAGAGTGATAAAGACGGGATTGGTGGACATAACCGAGGCGGCTTCGGCCAAGCCGATGTTGGAGATGCCAAAGAAGAAAAACGTGGTCGCCCCAAGCAGAAAGACCGAGCGGGCGAATTGCAGTTTGGGGTAGCGGGTGCGCGCGATCTGGCTGATCTTGGGCAGAATGAGCAGGGTCACAAAGACGGTCTGGCCGATGTAGCGCACCCAGAGTGTTGTCATGGTGCCAACGCGTGCCGAGAGCAGCTTGGCCAGCAGATCCATCGTGGAAAAGCAGAAGATGGCTGCCAGCATCAGCAGAATGGCTTTTGACGTTGTGGAGAGGGGCATGGGCTGTCCTGCCAGAAAAATCCTTCGCAGGTTAACGAAGTTCGGGCAGGAGGGGAAGCGCCTTAGTCTTCCTCGGTGTCTTCGTCCTCTTCAAAGACCAGCTCCAGATCGCCTGCGGCTTGGAGTGCGCCAATGCCTGCAACCACGGCGTTCATTGCGGCTTCGCCATCTTTTGGCTTCACGCGGCCTGCCTCGCCGATCTCTTCGCGCATACTTTCGGCCATGCGCTTGGAGATATTGCCAAGGATAAACTCCGCACTGGCGCGCAGCCCTTCATCTTCGGCTGCAAGCGCAAAGGCGAGGGCGGTGCGCAAGAGGTCGGGGTCAACCTCGCGGGTGATTTTGGGCACATCGACAGGCCCCACGCGCGCAGGGATATGCACAAAGGTGAAGATGGCTTTTTGCAAGCGCTGGCCAAACTCGGCGTCATCCTCGGCAAGACCTGAGAGCAGCGCATCGCGCATGTCGGAATTGGCGATGTTGAGAATCGCGCCCAGCCGCTCCACGGGGTCGTCTTCAAAGGCGCGGGGCGCTTCATATTCAAACTGGGCCGCCAGAGACAGGCCGATTCTGTCGACCGCTTCGGGGGTTACATTGCCTGTGAGAGAGACAGCGTAGCTGATCTTGCGGGCCTCAGGGCCGGGGAGCTGGCCAAGCAGCTCGGCGGCTTTGGGCACAGGCAGCTTGGAGAGCAGAACGGCTGCAACCTCTGTGCTCTCTTCGCGCAGGAGCGGTAGCAGCTTTTCAGGATCAAGCGCGCGGATACGCTCCCAAGGGTCGCCCACTTGGCGCACGCCCGCCTCTTTGCGCAGCCGCGCGGCGGTGACAGGCGATATGCGCCCTTCAAGAGCGTGGAGCGCCTCGGCCAGCCCTGCGGGAAAGACAAGGCCCATGGCCTCGATCTCGCGGGCGAACTCGGCCAGCACATTGGCGAGTGTCTCACGGTCGATATAGCGCATCTGGCCCATGGCCTCGGTGAGGGTGGTCTGGTTGGCGTCAGAGAGCCGCTCCAGCGGCACATCGGCCCCCTCCTTGAGCAGAAAGCGCACAATGATGGCGGCTTTTTGCGCGGGCGTGAGCGTGGCGGCACGGCCCGAAGCGGGGCTGGGCGCAAGGCGTGAGAGGGGCTGCATCGCGGACATGGGGCTTCCTATTTGGCTTGGGTCAGACCCTAGAGCGAAGCCCCTAAGAAAGCCTTTCGCCGCCCCCGTTTTCAGGAGGGCGGCGACGCGGATTGTGCGATTGTTTTGAAGTGCTTTTGCCTAAAATTTGCGGCAGATTGTCAGCGTCTCAGCTGGCTGTGTCTGTGGTCTCGGACAGCGCTTTGTCTTCGGCCGAGGTGTTGAGCACAGACCATGCTTTATCGGTCTTTGGTGCTGGCGGCGTGTCGCAGCTGCGCTGGTGGATATTGACCTTGGCGATGAAGTTGGCCGAGATCGGCGCTGTGACAAATAGAAACGCCATGATGAGCACTTCATGCAGGGAGGGATTGCCCGTGTTGAACGACTGTATCATCGAGGCAACGAGCAAAGAGCCGATCCCGATTGTGCCGACTTTTGTGGGCGCGTGCAGGCGGGCCATGGAATCGTTGAACTTGAGAAGGCCAAGCACCGCGACGAGCGCAAAGGCTGCCCCGATGAGCAGGAAGGCCGCAGAGGCGTAGGTGGCGATTATGTGCAGGGTCATTCGATGATATCTCCACGCAGGATGAAGCGCGCGAGCGCAACCGTTGACACAAAGCCAAGCATGGCGATGAGCAGCGAGACTTCGAAGTAGATGCGCACGCCTTGGTGGATGCCCAGCAAGACAACAAGGCCAAGCGCGTTGATGACCATGGTATCAAGCGCCAAGATACGGTCGCCCGTGCTTGGCCCGATCACAAGGCGCACCATGCACATGATCTGTGCAAAGGCGAGCGAGACGAAGGCAATGATGAGCGCGATGTCGAGCAGCTCTGATGCGGTTGTCATGAGAAAATCTCCTTCAGGCGGGCCTCGTAGCGGGTCTTGATCGCTTCGACCTCTGCGGCAGGGTCTTCGGTGTGCAACACGTGCACAAGCAGGCAGTGGCCTTCATCAGACAAGTCGGCCGAGACTGTGCCGGGGGTGAGGGTGATTGTGCCAGCCAGAAGCGTGATCGCCTCAGGCTCGACAAGGTCGAGTGGCACGCTGATCCAGGTTGATTTGAGCTTGCTGTTGGGCACGGTCAGCACGATCCACGCGACCTGAACGTTGGCCACCATGATATCCCAGATCACCACAAGGCTATAGGGCACCATCTTGAGCAGGCTGAAGCGGCTGGGCGTATCAGGCCACCAGATCGAGGTGCTCCACGGGATCACGATCCCGAGGATGACGCCGAAGACAGCCATGCCAGCAGACAGCTCGTTCTGAAGCAGGATCCAGACGATTGCGAGAAGCAGTGTCAGGAAGGGGTGGGGCATGAGCCAGCGGATTGCGCGTGCCATATCAATAGCCCTCCTTTGGGGTGCTGAGTTTGCCGGGGGTGTCGAGCACCGTCGAGATATAGGGCTGCGGCGCAAAGAGCTGTGCTGCGATGCCCGATGTGTAGCTGTGCACATAGCCCGCAAAGACAGTGTGCGCGGTCAGCAGCGCGATCAGCCCGCCGACGGCGATATAGGCCAGGGGCGCAGGCGCGTCTTGCGCGGGGCTGTCTTCGCTTGGGGCCACGCTCTTGGCCTTCCAGAAGAGCACGCTGCCTGCGCGGGCAAAGCCGAGGATGCTGATCAGGCTGGAGATGAGCACTGTGGCCCAGATCCAGACCGCCATATCCGAGGCGAAGGCGGCGTTGAGCAGCAGGAGCTTGCCAAGGAAGCCCGAGAGCGGGGGCAAGCCTGCCATTGCGATGGCCCCTGCAAAGAAGAGTGCAGCCGTAAGCGCGGCACCTGCCATGGGCGCTTTGGCCGTGAGGCCAAGGCTGCCACGCCCTGTGCGCACCAGATCGCTGATGAGAAAGAGCGCTGCGCCCGCAAGTGTGGAGTGCACGATATAGTAGAGCGCTGCGGCGATGCCTGCGGGGGTGAAGAGCGAGATCATCACCATGACCATGCCCATGGAGCCGATCACCGAGAACGCCACGAGGCGGTCAAGCTTTTTGGCCGCCAGCACGCCCACCATGCCGATGGCAACAGAGATAAGCGCGGCAGGCAGAAGCCAGACATCATGCAAGCCAGCCGTCGCCTCAAGCTCTGGCGGGAAGACCAGCGTATAGACACGGATGATCGCGTAGGCGCCGACCTTTGTCATGATCGCAAAGAGCGCGGCCACGGGGGCGGGCGCTTCGGCGTAGCTTGAGGGCAGCCAGAAGTGCAGCGGGACGAGCGCGGCCTTGATCGCGAAGACAAGAAGCAGCAGCACGGCGGCGATGCGGATGCCGACGGTTTCTTCGGCGCTCACAAAGGCGACGCGCTCGGCCAGATCGGCCATGTTGAGCGTGCCTGTCTCGGCATAGATCGCGCCGAGAGCGAAGAGGAAGAGCGTGGAGCCGATGAGGTTGAAGAGCACATATTGCACCCCTGCGCGCAGACGGGCGTTGCCGCCTGCGTGGATCATCAATCCGTAGGAGGCGATGAGCAGAACCTCGAAGAAAACAAAGAGGTTGAACAAGTCACCCGTGAGAAACGCGCCCATGATGCCCATAAGCTGGAACTGGAAGAGCGCGTGGAAGTGTCTCCCGCGATTGTCCCAGCCCGAGCCGATGGCATAGAGCAGCACAAACAGCCCCAGAACGGCGGTGAGCAGCACCATGAGCGTGGAGAGGCGGTCACCGACCAGCACGATGCCGAAAGGTGCGGCCCAGTCGCCGAGGCGGTAGAGTGTGATGGTGCCATCCGCGCTTTGCATGGCCAGACCAAGCGCCACCGCGATGAGCGCAACCACACCAGCCACCGAGAGCACCCGCTGGATGCCGATGTGGTAGCGCGCGGCCAGCACGATGAAAGGGGCCAGCAGCGCCGGCAGTACGACGGGGGCAATGAGCCAGTGGGTCATGTGTTGGCCTCCGCTTCGTCTTGCTCTGTTTGATCATCTACGTGGTCATCATCCGAGCCAAGAAACGCGCCAAGCCCGATCATCACCACAACGGCGGTCATGCCGAAGGAAATAACGATGGCTGTCAGCACGAGGGCTTGGGGCAGCGGGTCGGCGTAGGTCTCCACCCCGTCGCGCAGGATGGGGGGCGCGCCGATGGTGAGGCGGCCTGTCGTGAAGAGAAACACGTTCACCGCATAGGTGAGCAGCGAAATCCCCAATATCACCGGGAAGGTGCGCAGGCGCAGCAGAAGATAGATCCCGCCTGCTGTGAGAAAGCCGATTGCGGAGGCAACAAGGAGCTCCATGTTACACGCCCTCCTGTGGGGTGGTTGGTGTTTCAGGCTGAGCGCCGATGCGGTTCGGGTTTTCGCGCGAGGGGTCAATGTCCATCGCGTGTTCGCTGTCGTCCACATGGGCGCGGCGCGCAAGGCGGGAGAAGCTTTCAAGCGAGAGCATCACCGCGCCGACCACGGCAAGGAAGACACCAAGGTCAAACAGCGCCGCTGTGGCCAGCTCGAACTTTTCAAAGGGCGGAATGCGCACATAGGTGAAGTCTGAGGTGAGGAACGGCTTGGAAACAAACCACGAGCCGATGCCTGTGAGGCCTGCAATCAGCACCCCTGCGCCAATGACGCCATGGTAGGGGTAGCGCAGGCGCGCAGAGGCCCACGAGAAGCCGCTGGCCATATACTGCATGACCACGGCAATCGACACGATGAGGCCCGCAATAAAGCCACCCCCCGGCTCGTTGTGGCCGCGCAGGAAGATGTAGAAGCCCACAAGCAGCACGACCGGCATGATCACGCGGGTGAGAACCACCATCATCATCGGGTGCTTGATGCCCGCGCGGGGCTGGTCTGGCTTGCGGTTGAGCAGGCGCGCCCGCACGGGGCCGTCAAGCAGCGTTTCGGTGAGCGCATAGATCAGCAGCGCCGCAATCCCGAGCACGATGATCTCGCCGTAGGTGTCAAAACCACGGAAATCAACGAGGATCACGTTGACCACATTGGTGCCACCGCCGCCTTTGTAGGAGTTGGCAAGGTGGAAGCCGCTGATCGGGTCGCTGACAGCGCTGCGCAGCATGTAGTGATAGGCCAGACCAAAGGTGGCAAGGCCACCGGCAATGGCGATCCCTGCATCGCGCATCCGGCGCAGAACCGAGCTTTCAACAGGGGTGCGGTTTGGCAGGAAGTTGAGCGCGAGCAAGAGCAAGATGATTGTGACAACTTCAACGGTGAACTGGGTCATCGCCAGATCGGGCGCGCTGAAGAAGACAAAGCCGATCGACACCATGAGGCCGATGATGCCCATGAGAATGAGCGACAAGAGGCGGTTGCGGTGCAAGAACACCAGCCCGCCCGTGGCGGCAACCACCATGAGCCAGCCTGCGATGGGCACGGGGCCAGCGGCTTGCAGCTCGCGCGTGGGGGCGCCGACTGAGCCTGTGACAAAGGCGTGGTAGCCTGCAGCCACAATCGCAACTGTGCCGATGGCGGCGTAGCGGCTGAAGGCTCCGTTGTGCAACGGCAGGATGATACGCTCGGCAAGGGCGACCACAGCGGCAATGATCTTGTCAAAGATCTGCTTGGCCTCGGGGCGCGGCAGCGCATCCCAGATGCGGAGCGCAGGCTTGAACGCGGCCAGAAGAAGAAGACCGCCGAGAACCGCAACAACCGACATATAGAGCGCTGGCACAAGGCCATGCCAGATTTTGAAATAGGCTTTCGGCACTTCGGCAGCATCGCCCAGCACCGAGGCTGTGACGAGCTTTACAAAAGGCTCGGCCAGGAAGGGGGCCACGCCAATGGCGACCACAGGGATGATGAGCAGCGCGGGCGGCAACCAGAGGCTTGCGGGCGGATCATGTGGCTTGGCTGGGTAGTCGTCGCGCACGGGGCCAAAGAAGACATGGCCGATAAGGCGGAAGCAGTAGGCCGCCGAAAAGAGCGAGCCGAACGTGGCCAGCGCAGGCACGAGCCACGGTGTGTTGAAGAGCACCGTATGGGTGGCTTCTTCGAGCATCATCTCTTTTGAGAGGAAGCCGTTGAGCAGTGGGATACCTGCCATGGAGAGCGCGGCCAGTGTGGCGATGACAAAGGTCACGGGCATGAGCTTGCGCAAGCCGCCAAGGCGGCGGATGTCGCGAGTGTGGGCCTCGTGATCAATGATGCCAGCGGACATGAAGAGCGCGGCCTTGAAGGTAGCGTGGTTGAGGATGTGGAACATCGCAGCCATTGCGCCAAAGGCTGTGCCTGTGCCCAAAAGCATGGTGATGAGGCCGAGGTGTGACACGGTGGAGAAGGCCAAAAGCGCCTTCAGGTCATGCTTGAAAAGCGCAATGACCGCGCCCAGCACCATGGTGATGAGGCCCGCAGAGGTCACGATGATGAACCACTCGGGGGTGCCCGCAAGCACAGGCCACATCCGCGCCATGAGGAAGATGCCTGCCTTAACCATGGTGGCGGAGTGCAGATAGGCCGACACAGGCGTTGGCGCGGCCATCGCGTGGGGCAACCAGAAGTGGAAGGGGAACTGCGCCGACTTGGTGAAACAGCCCAGCAAGATGAGCAGAAGCGCAGGCACGTAGAGCGGATCGGCCTGAATAAGCTCGCGGTTTTGCAAGATGACGCTGAGGTCATAGCTGCCCACGATCTGGCCGAGAATGAGCATACCACCGACCATGGCAAGCCCGCCCATACCCGTGACGGTGAGGGCCATGCGCGCGCCCTGCCGCCCAGCGGGCAGGTGCTTCCAATAGCCGATGAGCAGGAAGGAGGAGAGCGAGGTCAGCTCCCAGAAAATCAGCAAAAGCAGGATGTTATCAGAAAGAACGATCCCCACCATCGCGCCCTGGAAGAGCAGCAGGTAGGTGAAGAACTCGCCCATGTTGTCGTCGCGGCTGAGGTAGGTGCGCGCATAGGCGATGACGAGCAGGCCGATGCCGAGGATGAGCAGCGCGAAGAAGAAGCCGAGACTGTCGAGCATCAGCGTAAAGTTGAGCCCCAAGAGCGGCATCCAGTCAATCCGCGCTGTCACAACCTCGCCCGCGAGCACGCTGGGCAGGTTGGTAAGCAGACCGACAAACGCGGCCAGTGACACGGTGAAGGTGACGCCAGCGACGGCGGCGCGACCTGCGGAATTCATAAGCCCTGGCAGCAACGCGCCGAGGAAGGGCAAAAGGACGATAAAGAATAGGGACACGGGCGCTCCTGCTGGCCGGGTATTTTTTATGGTTCGAACAAAAATGCATCTGATTTTTCAAAACGCAAGGTTGTGCGACAAAAATAGTCAATTATTCGGGCCGATTTTTCAAAACGGCTCAGGAACTCTTACGGGAGGGGGGGATTGGCTGCAACGCTGTTCGCGGGATTTGGGGCGCAAACGCACCCTTCCCAAGCCGCGTTGCAACGGGCTTGGGCGGGAGGCTGACAGGCCTTCGGGGCTGCGTTTAGCTGCTGACGAGCGGCACGCAAGCGCCTGTTTGGGCATCATATGACTGGCCATCGGCGCAGCTCATGGCCTGTTCGTGACCACGGGTGCATTCGGCTGTGGCCACGGAGGCTGTGAGCACGAAGGCGGCAGTGAGAAGGGCTTTTTTCATCGGTCATTCCTCTCTGTTGAGGCCTCAAGCCTATCACAAAGAACGATTCGTCGCCACGGGTGGCGCTATGTGGTGGTAGCGGGCCCCAAGAGGTCGCGGGCGATGCGCTCGAAAATTGCGCTGCCCAGCGGGATGAGATCATCGGGGAAATCATAATCGGGGTTGTGCAAGGCTGCATAATCCTCGCCCGGCCCAAGGCAGAGCATGGCGGCCCGAGCGCCCCAGCCAAAGACGCCGAAATCTTCCGAGGCGCGCATTGGCACACCCTCGGTGCCGTGGGATATATTCAACGAGTCCATTGCCTTGACAGCTACTTCGTAGGCCTCGGGGCTGTTGATGGAGGCGGCGAAATGGTCGTGCACTTCAAAGGCGACTTCTAGGCCGTGCGCCTCTGCGGCCTCTGTTGCAAGGTGGCGGGCCTCGGCCTCAAGGCTGGCGATGCCCGCATCACCTGTGGTGCGCAGGGTGGCGAAAATCTCGGCATCCGCAGGGGCGATGCCAAAGGTCGGCTCGCCCAGATTGACGTGGGTGAGGGTGACAAGGCGGAAGCTGTCATCAAGCGCGCCGCCGTGGCCGAGCGCATCAAGCCGGGGCAGGAGCGCGGCCAGCGCGAGGGCGGGCGATGTGCCGTCTTCGGGCGTGGCGGCGTGGGCTGTCTTGCCTGTGAGCTTGATCTTGAGGCCAAGGGAGGCGCAGTTGATCAGCCCCGCGCAGGTGGCGACATGGCCAAAGGGGCGGCCCGGCTCGACATGGATGGCAAAGGCCCAGTCAGGCGCGATCTGCTCAAAGGCAGGGTCTGCGACAACCGCTTTGGCCCCGCTGCCGTCTTCTTCGGCGGGTTGGAACATGAGCACGACACGGCCTTTGGCGACAGGCTGGCGCGCGAGCATGCGCCCGAGCGCGAGCAGCATGGTCATGTGGCCATCATGGCCGCAAACGTGGCTTTTGCCCGCAATTTGCGAGGCCCACGGAACATCGTTGATTTCCTGAATGGGCAGCGCATCAAGTTCGGCACGAAAGAGCAGGGTCGGGCCGGGGGTGCCGCTGTCAAACACCGCCGCGACGCCGTGGCCGCCAAGCCCCGTGACGATCTGGCTGGGCGCAAGCTCTTGCAGCGCGGCTGTGATGCGGCGGGCTGTCTCGGCCTCTTCGCCCGAGATTTCGGGGTGAGCATGCAGCGCGCGGCGAAAGGCGGTGAGCTCTTCGATATCGCGGTTTGTGAGCATGCTCATCCCCTTCAGGCTCAGCTTTCGCCGAAGACACGGGTGAAGATCGTGTCGACGTGTTTGGTGTGATACTCCATGTCGAACTTGGCTTTGATGCCGTCTTCGCCAAGGGCTTTCACAACGGCGTCATCGGCCAGCAGAAGCTCTTGGAAATCAAGCCGCTCTTCCCAGACCTTGAGCGCGTTGCGCTGGACCATGGAATAGGCCTCTTCGCGGCTCACACCTGCTTGAGTGAGCGCGAGCAACACCCGTTGGCTCATCACGAGGCCGGGGAATTTGTTCATGTTGTCGAGCATGTTATCAGGGAAAATCAGCATTTTCTCGATGACGCCTGTGAGGCGGGCGAGCGCGAAATCAAGCGTGATTGTCGCGTCGGGGCCGATGGCGCGCTCAACGGACGAGTGGCTGATGTCGCGCTCGTGCCAGAGGGCGACATTTTCCATCGCGGGGATCACGGCCATGCGCACGAGGCGCGCGAGGCCTGTAAGGTTTTCGGTGAGCACAGGGTTTTTCTTGTGCGGCATCGCCGACGAGCCCTTCTGGCCCATGGAGAAGAACTCGGCGCCTTCGAGCACTTCGGTGCGCTGCATGTGGCGGATTTCGATCGCGACATTCTCGATGCTTGAGGCGATGACGCCAAGGGTGGCGAAGAACATGGCGTGACGGTCACGCGGGATCACCTGTGTGCTGATCGGCTCGGGCGTGAGGCCCAGCTCGGCGCAGACATGCTCTTCGACGCGCGGGTCGATATTGGCGAATGTGCCAACCGCGCCCGAGATTGCGCCCGTGGCGATCTCTTCACGGGCCATTTTGAGGCGGGCCAGGTTGCGATCCATCTCGGCGTAAAAGCGCGCGAAGGTGAGGCCCATGGTGGTCGGCTCGGCGTGGATGCCGTGGCTGCGGCCCACGCGGACTGTCATTTTGTGCTCCATCGCGCGGGTCTTGAGAGCTGTGAGCAGCTTCTCCATATCGGCGATGAGGATATCGGCGGCGCGCACGAGCTGAACGTTGAGGCAGGTGTCGAGCACGTCAGAGCTGGTCATGCCCTGATGCACGAAGCGGGCCTCATCGGAGCCGACATGCTCGGCGAGGTGCGTGAGAAAGGCGATGACGTCATGCTTTGTCTCGGCTTCGATCTCGTCGATGCGGGCGACATCAAACTCGACATCGCGGGCCTTCCAGACGGCCTCGGCGTTTTCGCGCGGGATCACCCCCAGATCGGCCATGGCTTCGCAGGCGTGGGCCTCGATCTCGTACCAGATTTTGAATTTGGTCGCGGCAGACCAGATAGAGACCATTTCGGGGCGGGAGTAACGCTCGATCATAATGACGCCTTCGCTGTTGCAGAGAATGTTAGGGCGGTCATAGACTGGGGCTTGCTTAACCTCAAGTCAGGACGCCGATATATGAGACAACTTGCCGACTTTCTGGGCCAATGGGTGCTGTCGCGGCGGATTCTGCCAGCGCAGGGGGCCGAGGCGCAGTTTGAGGGCACGGCTGTCTGGGCTGCTGATGGCGCATATGCCGAGGAGGGGCTTTTGCACGTGGCGGGTCAGCCACCGATGCGCGCGGAGCGGCGCTATCGCTGGGATGAGGCGTTGAATGTCTACTTTGAAGACGGGCGCTTCTTTCACCAAGTGCCCCCAGAGGGCGGCACAGCGGCGCATTGGTGTGAGCCTGATCAATATGATGTGCGCTATGATTTTGGCGATTGGCCACGCTTTGAGGTGCGCTGGCGGGTTGTTGGACCTCGCAAAAATTATGAAATGATTTCGCATTATTGTCGTGGCTAAGCGGTTCTGACTTGCGAAATGGCCCTCGCTCGTGCAGAAATTGCGCAAACAAATGGAGGGACGTGGGATGGCCACAGCCATGACGAACAAGGTTTTGATTGAAACATTCGGTGCTGACGCGGGGGCGGGCCTCTGGGCCAAGCGCGTGGCACTTGTGATTGCAGGCGTAATGGCGCTGGCGATTTCGGCCAAGATTGCTGTGCCGATGTGGCCTGTGCCGATCACCATGGGCACATTTGCTGTGCTCGCGCTGGGCGCGGCCTATGGCCCACGCCTCGGCCTTGCGACCATTGCGATGTACATGCTCGTGGGCGTGATGGGCTTTGATGTCTTTGCAGGCTCATCAGCTGAAGCGCATGGCATCACCTATATGATGGGCGGCACAGGCGGCTACCTTGTGGGCTATGTGCTGGCAACGCTGGCACTGGGCACTTTGGCGCGCATGGGCTGGGACCGCTCGGCGGGCAAGATGGCTGGCGCGATGCTGATCGGCAATGCGCTGATTTATGTGCCGGGCCTGATCTGGCTGGGGATGCTTTACGGCTTTGACAAACCGCTTCTGGCATGGGGCCTCACACCGTTTCTGGTGGGCGATGCTGTGAAGCTGGTGCTGGCGGCGATGCTTTTGCCAGCGGCGTGGAAGCTTGTGGGCCGCGCGCGCGGCTAAGCTCATAGAGCACGAGAATTTGAGGGCGCGGCGGAGAAATCTGCCGCGCTTTTTTTGTGTCGAATTGTGCTGCGCACACTCCGACCGGTGCGAGGGGGGCTTTGCCCCCCTCGCGCTCCCCCCAGGATATTTAGGGCAAAAAGAAAGGGGGAAACCCGCGGTTTGTGCCGGGGGGAAGACGTGAAAAAGCCCGCGCTCCCGGGAGCGGCGGGCTTTTGTCTGTGCGGGTGTTTGTGCGGTGTGGTTTGCCTTAGGCGGCGCGGCTGACGAGGACGTCGTCAATCTGCTTGGCGGCTGCCAGCTCGTCTCCGCCTTCAACGGCGCCGACTTCGCGGGTGAGGCGCTCAAGGGCGGCTTCATAGAGCTGGCGCTCCGAGTAGCTTTGCTCGCGCTGGTCATCAGAGCGGTGCAGGTCGCGCACAACTTCGGCGATGGCGATGAGATCGCCCGAGTTGATTTTTTGCTCATACTCCTGCGCGCGGCGGGACCACATGGCGCGTTTGACCTTGGCTTTGCCTTTGAGTGTTTTCATGGCCTGACCGACGATATCGGGGCTTGAGAGCCCGCGCATCCCGATTTCGGTGGCTTTGTTGGTTGGCACGCGGAGGGTCATTTTGTCTTTTTCAAAAGAGATCACGAAGAGCTCAAGCTCAAAGCCTGCGACCTCTTGCTTCTCGATCGAGACGATCTGGCCTACACCGTGGGCAGGGTAGACAACGTATTCATTGGCGCGGAATTCCGCTTTTTTCGATTTGCTCATGCAATCTTTCCTCGCATTGCCGAGAAACCCTGTGATGTCTGTCAACATCGATACCATGGGGCGGCGCGTGCTGCCCTGTGTGGTAAAGGTGTTAGAAAGACAAAACCATCCATCAAGCCAAGGCTCGGGGGATGGGTTCAGGCAGGTTTCATACTTTACATTAAGGTATCATACCACGAATCAGTGCCGAAAGAAAGCGTGGTGCTCTGCTGTGCGGCGGTGCTGTGCCGCGGGGGGTTTTAGCCGCCTTCGCCGGGGGCTTCTGAGAAATACTTCTCAAGCTTGCCTTCTTCACCGTCGCGCTCTTCGGCTTCGGGGAGGGGGTCTTTCTTTGTCACAATGACGGGCCACAGCTCGGAGTATTTGCGGTTGAATTCAACCCATTTTTCAGTGCCTGCGTCGGTATCGGGGCGGATCGCATCGGCGGGGCACTCTGGCTCGCAAACGCCACAATCGATGCACTCATCCGGGTGGATGACGAGCATATTTTCGCCCTCATAGAAGCAATCTACCGGGCAGACCTCGACGCAGTCTGTAAATTTGCAAGCGATACAAGCGTCATTGACGATATAGGTCATATTCAAAACCCCGAGTTTAACCTTAGGTGGATTGGCTAATCGGTTTTGGCCGATCATTCAAGCGCACTCTATGCCGCAGGGTTA
Source organism: Lentibacter sp. (assembly GCF_965658795.1). Classification (NCBI taxonomy): domain Bacteria; kingdom Pseudomonadati; phylum Pseudomonadota; class Alphaproteobacteria; order Rhodobacterales; family Roseobacteraceae; genus Lentibacter; species Lentibacter sp. Next base: position 197,872 of record NZ_CBFHTG010000001.1, read on the forward strand.
CGCCTTAGCGCTCATCCTCAAGACTGTCTTTGAAAGCGGTGATATCGCGGCGGTCTTTTTTGGTGGGGCGGGGGCCTGTGCGGGCCGGCTCGGGCGCGCGGGGCTCGCGGGGCGGCGTGAGGTCTTCATAGAGCGCTTGAGCCTCGGGCGCGGGGCCACGGCGGCTGCCGAGCGCGACGATCTTGATCACGCGGATCTGATCATTCTGGGGGAAGGTGAGCACATCGCCTGCTGTGACGCTGTGGGCGGGTTTGAGGGTTTTGTTGGCGTTCACGCGCACGTGGCCGCCAGAGACCTGCTTGGCGGACAGGCCGCGTGTTTTGAAGAACCGCGCGTGCCAAAGCCACTTATCAAGCCGGAGCTTGGCAGGGCTTTGGACGCTGTCGGATGTTTCGGCCATCAGTCTTTCTTGGCAAAGCCCATGAGTGCTGCCGCGAAGGGGTTGTCTGGGTCGATGGCTTTTTCCTTGGGGGGGCGCGCCTGAAAGCTCTGTGCGCCTTGGGGCTTGCCGCGTGGTTTGCCACGGTCGTTGCCCGTGTTGTTGCCCTGTGGCTTGCCTTTGCCACGGGGTTTGCCCTTGCCGCGCGGTGCGCCGCCTTCGGGGCGGGGGGCGCGGGCGTTGCCACGGTTGCCGGCCCATGTGAAGCTGTAGAACACTTCCATTTCGGGCGCGGCGTCTTCGGCGGGGGCCTCGGGCGCCGCTTCGGTGGGGGTGTCTGCTGCCACAGCTTCAGGGGCGGGCGTTGCCTCTGCCTCTGCTTCGGCTGCAGGTGTTTCTGCGCTGGCGTCAGCGGCGGGCGCTTGGGCTTCGGGCGCGGGTGCGGCCTTTACTTTGACGCGCTCGCCTTTTTCGGCTTTGTAGCCAAGCCCTGCCATCAGGTCGGCAAATTGCTCAAGCGTCATGCCTGTGATGGAGAGCATGTCGGCCTTGGCTTCAAAGCCGCCGCGGCTGTCTTCACCGCGCAGCATATCGGCGAGGCGCTCGAGCATATCGATGCGGATCGCGCGGGTGCCTGCGTTGCGGTAGCCGGCCATTGTATCTGTGCCAGCAGGGTGCGCCGACATGTTCGGGACGGTCACGAGGCCTGCGGGCGGGCTTTCGGGGAATTCGGCCAAATCCTGGGCCAGGGACCAGATCACAAGGCGCAGGCGTGTGGGCGCGGGCTTCAGCAGAAGGGGCTGGAAGATGGTAAACTGGCCAAAGCGGATGCCGTGCTTGCGCAGGGCAGAGCGGGCGTCCTGGTCAAGCGCCTTCACGTCATTGGCGACATCGGCACGGGGCAGAACGCCGAGGCCTTCAACCATCTGGAAGGCAAAGCCACGGGCGAGGCCTGTGAGGGTTTCGTCGCGGCTGAGGTTCAGCAGGGGTTCAAAAGCTGTCGCGATTTTGCGGTCAATGAAGTGTTGCAGGCGGCGGGTGACTTTCTCGGCCACGTCTGTGCCTGCTTCGTCATCGACAAAGGCTTTGACCAAAGGCTTGAGCGCCTCGGAGCCTTTGACGAGCTTGCCCACAGCTGTGTTGCCCCACATGAGGCCACCTTGCTCGGTAAAGTCGATCTCTGTGTCGGGCGCATTGTAGAAGCGGTCGGCCAGCAAGTGAAAATGCGGGGTCAGCGCGGCGAGGCTTGCGGCCTTGAGCGTCTTGGCCTCTTGGCCTGCTGCTGATTTGTCCTGCGAAAAGCGGAACCCTTCGAGACGGCCGACGAATTCGCCTTCGACCGTCACTTCACCATTTTCATTTACTTCGGCCAACATGGCCTCCTTTTGTTTCAGGCGTCGCAGGAGCACGGATGTGCGCCTGTCGACAAATCTCTGGGTCAACGCCTCGTGTAGCGCATCTGACAGGCGGTCTTCTACCGCGCGAGTCGTCTCGCGCCAATGAGAATCGTCCCGCGTCCAGCCTTTTCGCTGTGCGACATAGGTCCAAGTGCGGATAAAAGCCAGCCGTTTGGACAATGTGTCTATATCACCTGTGGTGCGATCTATGTGTTTTATGTGCCGTGCGACCCAATCTTCGGGCAATTCGCCGCGCTCGTGCAAGTGGGCAAAGATCTGCCCAAGCAGGGCCGCGTGCTCGCTGGCGGAGATAGAGCGGAAGTCAGGTACGCAGCATACATCCCACAAAAGCCGCACAGATTGTGCATCAGAGGCGCGGGCGCGCGGCTCGGCTTCGCTGGCCAGTGTTTTGAGTGCGATGAGGTCGTCGGCCTCACGCGCCTTGACCAAAAGCTCGTCTGTCGGGCTTTCCTCGAGTGAGTGGATGAGGGCGTCAAGCTGGCCGAACTGGAGCTTTGGGTTGCGCCAGATGATCTTTTTGACGGGTGCAAAGCGGTGATCCATGATCGCTTGGGCCACGCCATCGTCGAGCGGCGAGGCCTCGCCTGTGACACCAAAGGAGCCATGGCTCATGCCACGGCCAGCGCGCCCTGCGATCTGGCCAAGCTCGTGGGGCATGAGCTGGCGCATGCGGCGGCCATCAAACTTGGCTGTGGCCGAAAAGGCGACATGGTTGATATCGAGGTTGAGTCCCATGCCGATGGCGTCGGTGGCGACAAGAAAGTCGACCTCGCCGTTTTGGTAGAGCTCGACCTGTGCGTTGCGGGTGCGGGGGCTGAGCGCGCCCATGACCACGGCCGCGCCCCCTTTTTGACGCTTGAGCAGTTCGGCGATGCCGTAGAGGTTTTCGACCGAAAAGCTGACAATGGCAGACCGGGGCTGCATGCGGCTGATCTTTTTGGAGCCGCCGTAAACGAGCTGGGACATACGCTCGCGGCCCAGAAAGTCGGCCTCGGGGACGAGGGCGCGAATGATGCCGCGCATGGAATCAGAGCCGAGAAACAGGGTTTCGTTGATGCCACGGGTGCGCAGCAAGCGGTCTGTGAAGATATGGCCGCGTTCGGGGTCGGCGCAGAGCTGGATCTCGTCAATCGCGACGAAATCGGCGGCCATGCCCTCGGGCATCGCCTCAACGGTGCAAACCCAGTATTGGGCGCGCGGCGGGATGATCCGCTCTTCGCCTGTCACCAGCGCCACAACGGACGGGCCGCGCACCGCGACGATCTTGTCATAGACCTCGCGTGCCAGAAGCCGCAGCGGCAGGCCGATGACGCCTGTGCGGTAGCCGAGCATCCGCTCGATGGCGTAGTGGGTTTTGCCTGTGTTGGTTGGGCCGAGAACAGCCGTAACACGCCTTTGCTGGGTCATATTGAGGGACTCTTTTGCTGGCGTTACGACGAAAGCCTAGAGCTCTACACCATTTAGCGAGGGCTCAAGGCGGGCGATACCTGCAAGCGCTTTCTCATGTGCGGGGTAGAGGTTCAAGAGGATCTTGTAGGCATCATAGGCATCGGCGGGCTTCTCAAGCTGCTCCAGCAGCGCCGCAAGGCCATAGATGGCCCCGAAATGCTGGGGGTTGAGCGCGAGTGTCTGGCGCAGGTCGGCCAAGGCGAGGCCATATTGCTCAAGTGCAAAAAAGCTCTGTGCGCGGCCATGCCAGCCCTCGGCAAAGCCCGGGGCGTGGTCGGTGAGGGCTGTGAAGTGGTCAAGCGCCTTGGCGGGTGTGCCTGCATCCAGCGCGTCTTGCCCGCGTTTGAGCAAGAGGTTGGCTGTGGCCGACCCTGAGGCAGACCAGCGGATCTCGATGTCGCGGGCGATGTTTTGCGCCTCGGGGGCTTGGGCCTGTTTGAGGGCTTCAAGCAGCGCGGTCACATCTCGCTCGTCGGCAAAACCCGGCTGACCCAGCGTGAGCAAGGTGACAAGTGCCGCCACGGCAGGTTTGAGATGGACACGCAGATTTCGCATAGTAGGGTCAGGATAACCACTGGCGGGGCTGAAACAAGCCTTTGTCGCAACAATGTGAAGGAAACAGAGATGAGTGATGTGATTGATGGCGCCGTAAAAGCCCTGAACGAAAAGATGGGTGGCGCCGGGTTTGACGCGGGCACAGCCAAATTTGTGATCAACGGCGAAGGCGCTGTTCTGATTGATGGCGATGGCGCGCGCGCAGGGGATGACGACGCCGATGTGACGCTGTCAGCGGATCGCGATGTTTTTGAGGCGATTCTGTCTGGCGACATGAACGCGACAGCGGCCTTTATGGGTGGCAAGCTTGCTGTTGACGGCGACATGGGCATGGCCATGCAGCTTGGCGCGGTGCTTGGATAAGTGCGCGAGCCTGCGCCCTTTTTTGACAGGATCGCCGAAGGTCCGGCGGGCGGTTATGCGCGCTGGATCATGGCCGATGATGCTGTGCGCCTGCGTGTGGTGCACTGGCCAAAAGAGGGCGCGCGCGGCACTGTTCTGCTGATGCCTGGGCGCACGGAATATGCCGAAAAATACGGGCGCACGGCGGGAGAGCTTGCCGCGCGTGGGCTTGCCACGCTGACGATCGACTGGCGCGGGCAGGGGCTGGCCGACCGTTTGGCAGAGCCTGCACTTCTGGGACATGTGGCCCGCTTTTCGGACTACCAGCGCGATGTGCGCGCGATGGTTGCCGCCGCCAAAGAGGCGGGCGCGGTTGAGCCTTATTTCCTTTTGGGGCACTCGATGGGTGGCTGTATCGGCTTGCGCGCGCTCTATGAGGGGCTTGAGGTCAAGGCTGCGGCCTTTTCCGCGCCGATGTGGGGCATCGAGCTTGCCCCGCACATGCGCCCCGTGGCGTGGGGGCTGTCAAACCTTGCGCAGAGCTTTGGGCAGGGGGCGCAGTTTGCGCCGGGCACAAAGACCGAAACCTATGTCATAGTTGACCCGTTTGAGGACAATATGCTCACAACGGATGCAGATATGTGGGCCTATATGGTGCGCCAAGCCGAGGCGCAGCCCGAGCTCACCTTGGCTGGCCCCTCGCTCGGCTGGCTGGCGGAGGCCCTGCGCGAGACGCGGGCCTTGCACCGCATGCCGTCGCCTGCGACCCGCACGATTGCCTTTCTGGGGACATGCGAGCGCATTGTGGATGTGGCGCGGATCAGAGACCGCATGACGCGTTGGAGAAACGGGCGGCTTGCTATGGTTAAGGGGGCCGAGCACGAGGTGTTGATGGAAGGGCCTGCGATGCGCAGCCAAGTGCTGGACGAGATGGTACAATTCTTCGAGGATTAGGCCGCCGCGCGCCTTGAGATCGGCTCTGGCGCACTCTATGTCTCTTGCAAGCTAAACAAAGAGGCGCTCAGAGATGTTCCAACTTCCCTTTCCCGTTCGTGACGCAAATGCAGGCTCTGGCGCCGGGGGGCTTGGCAAATTGCCCGAGTGGGACCTGAGCGATCTCTATTCTGCCGAAGATGCGCCCGAGCTTCTGCGCGACCTTGCCTGGCTTGAGGACGAATGCGCCAGCTTTGCGGCTGACTATGAGGGCCAGCTGGCAGCGCTTGATGCCAAGGGCTTTCTAGACTGTGTTTTGCGCAACGAAAAGATCAGCAGCATCGCAGGGCGCATCATGTCCTATGCCGGGCTGCGCTATTACCAGCTGACGGTGGATGCGGGGCGCGCCAAGTTTCTCTCGGATATGCAGGAAAAGATCACCAATTTCACCACGCCGCTGGTGTTTTTCACGCTGGAACTCAACCGCTTGGACGACGGTGTTCTGGACAGCCTCTTTGCCCAAAGCGATGAGCTCGCGCGCTACAAGCCCGTGTTTGACCGCATCCGCGCGATGAAGCCTTACCAGCTCAGTGACGAGCTGGAGAAATTCTTGCACGACATGGGCGTGGTCGGCGACGCATGGGAGCGGATGTTTGACGAAACCATCGCGGGGCTGGAGTTTGAAGTCGATGGCGAGCCGCTCAACATTGAAGGCACGCTCAACCTTCTGACCGACGAGACCCGCGAGACCCGCGAGGCGGCGGCGCGCGAGCTGGCCGATGTGTTTGGCAGCAATATCAAGACGTTTGCCCGTGTGCACAACACACAGGCCAAGGAAAAAGAGATTGTCGACCGCTGGCGCGGGATGCCCACAGCCCAGACGGGGCGGCACTTGAGCAATGATGTGGAAGCGGAAGTGGTCCAAGCGCTGCGCGATGCGGTTGTGAAGGCTTACCCCAAGCTCAGCCACCGCTACTATGAGCTGAAGCGCAAGTGGCTGGGGCTTGAGACGCTGCAAGTCTGGGACCGCAACGCGCCTCTGCCGATGGAAGACAAACGCGTGGTTGGCTGGGAGGCGGCGCGCGAGACGGTGATGAGCGCCTATGCGGGGTTTGATCCGCGTATGGCAGAGATTGCCGAGCCGTTCTTCACCAAGGGCTGGATTGATGCGGGTGTGAAGCCGGGCAAAGCGCCCGGTGCTTTTGCGCACCCCACGGTGACCGATGTGCACCCCTACGTGATGCTGAACTATCTGGGCAAGCCGCGCGATGTGATGACACTGGCGCATGAGTTGGGCCATGGCGTGCATCAGGTTCTGGCTGCCGAGCAGGGCGAAATGCTCTCCTCTACGCCGCTGACTTTGGCGGAAACAGCCAGTGTGTTTGGCGAGATGCTGACCTTCCGCAAGATGCTGTCCGAGGCCAAGGACGACGCGCAGCGCCGCGTGATGCTGGCGGGCAAGGTTGAAGACATGATCAACACGGTTGTGCGCCAGATCGCCTTTTACGACTTTGAGTGCAAACTTCACGCAGCGCGCCGCGAAGGAGAGCTGACGCCTGAGGCGATTGGCGATTTGTGGATGAGCGTGCAGGGCGAAAGCCTTGGCCCTGCGTTTGAATTTATGGACGGCTATGAGCACTTCTGGGCCTATATCCCGCATTTCGTGCATTCGCCGTTTTATGTCTATGCCTATGCCTTTGGCGACGGCCTCGTGAATGCGCTCTATGCGGTCTATGAAGAAAATCCAGAGGGCTTTCAGGACAAGTATTTCGACATGCTCAAAGCGGGTGGATCGATGCACCATACCGAGCTGCTGGCACCCTTTGGTCTGGATGCCACAGACCCCAAGTTCTGGGACAAAGGCCTCAGCATGATCTCGGGCTTTATCGACGAATTGGAAGCCATGGAGGCGTGAACCAAATGTGCGCCTTGCGGCGCGCAGGATATCTCATCGCCGCCTGTGGCGTCTCCTCGGGAATGTTGTGAGGTGACGCGCACCTCTTAGGCTTGGCCTGTTGAGAGTACGGATGCCTCCGGCGGGGATATTTGGAGCAAAAAGAAAGAGCGTAACGGACGGTTAAGAATATTGGGGTATGATCTTGCCACGGTACAGGCGGGGACGCCGATGACCGTGCGAAGAGAAAGACCTTCACAGGGTTTCTTTGGGAGAGGGCTTGGCGCCTTCTCCCTTTCTTTTTGCCTTAAATATCCTGGGGGTCTGGGGGCAAAGCCCCCAGCCGGGCGTGGCCGCAGGCCGCGCAATACCTCTTTTATTTGAGCTGGCTGTCTTTTGAGCCGCGGCGGTTGATGCCACCGCGCGCGCGTTGAGCGGTGTCGCGTTCGGTCATACAATCGATGCAGAGCTTTACCCCCGAGATAGCCATTCGGCGGGCTTCGGGGATTGGCTCCTCACATTCGGCGCAATGAGTGAGGCTCGCGCCTGTCGTTTGCTTTCGGGCTTTCATACGCGCCAGCTCATCGTTGATGGTGGCTTCGATTTGTTCGCTGACTGCGCCGTCCTTGGCCCATCCGCCTGCCATGGTGTTTATCCCTTTACTGCAAGAGACGGCCGTCGCGGCGGTGCTCTCCGAGAAGAACATAGCGTGAGAATTCGTCGGCTGCCAAGCCCACCCCCCCTGTCAGGCGGCGCAAGAAACGGATTGCGGCAGGTGAGGAGACAGGTACCATATGGCCCATGCCTTCGCCGGTTTCAAAGAGAGAGAAATCCATCACCGTCACGTCCAGATCGGCCACTTCCTCGGCGCTTTGAATGCGGCCCAGGCGCTCTTTGCGCCCTGTGAGCAGGCCCGCCACATTGAGCACGCGGTCGCGCTGCGTCGTCATGATGATGAACGGGCGCGGCAGCCTGCCGATTTCAGTGGCTTGGCGGCGGAAGACATCGGGGTCGATGTCGGGTGACATGAGCACCACCGCTTCAAGAGACTGGATCTCTTTGGTTTTGCCTTGCAGCGCCATTTGGCGCAGGGCTTCCATCACAAGGTAGCTGCCCATTGAATGCGCGAGGATGATCACGCGGCGCTGGCCTGCGCGGTTCAGATCTTCCAGCAGGCGCGCAAAGTCTGTGCGGGCAAAGAGCACTGAATCCCTGTCATAGGCGTAGCCGAGCGGGTCGCCGGCGGAGGGCCAGGAGAAGAGCAGCGCCGGGTTCTTCAGTTCGAAATCATGCTGGATTTGCGCGAGGCGAAAGGCGGCGTCTTCCAGCGTGTTGTTATAGCCGTGCACATAGATCAGGAGCGGTTCGTCTGCTTTGCGACGTGTTTTGCCGAGCTGTTTGGCGAGCGCGGGCGCATCTGCGAGGTCTTTGGCGCTGAGCGGGGCAAAGTGGCGGCTGGCATCGATCACACCTGTGGCGCGCTCGATTTTCCCAAGCTCGTGGCGCGCGGGAATGGATATCTCGGCCTGGACGTAGCTCATTGTTTCTGAGCGTTTTTCCCCGAACATTTGTCCGCGTTGGCCTTCGGTTCGCATGGTGGCGATGAAGAGGGTTTCCACGGTTGCCTCTGGCACTGGTGTGGAAAACCCCGTCGCTTGCGGGCGTTCACAGGCTGCAAGGGGGACAAGGGCAATCAGGAGGAGAAACCGGTACAACATGGCCAGCTTATGGCAGGTTGTTCACGGGCAGGAAAGCGCGTCTGTAAGACTCTGGGGGCTTTGATAGGGGCCTATCTCACGTGAGGTGAGGCGCTCACCATCAAATTGTGTGGCCATGACGCGAGACCAGTCGGCGCTGGCGGTGATCATCTCGCTGGTGCCGTCGCAGTGTTTTACACCGCCTGCGATAAAGTCCCAGCCGATTTTGTGGTTTGTCAGCCCTGTCTGGCTGGCAATCTCGGTTAGCGTGCCGCTCTGAAAGCGCCAGAGGCGGAGTGTTTTGGCCAGATGCGGCCTGTCGATGTAGCCGATCTCGATATGGCCGTCGCCGTCAAAGTCGGCCGCGCCGATGGGGGCAAGCCAGCGGTTGCGCTGGCCAATGTGGGGTGTGGCGGCGATCAGGCCTTGGGGGCCGTAAACGGAGAGGCGCGCGCCGAGTTGGCTGTCGGCTTCCACCACAACGACTTCGGGGCGGTTGTCGCCATCAAGGTCGATGAGACGCGGGGCCAAGTCTTCAAACACGCGCGATTGGGGGAGGCGCAGCGTAACGCTGTTGTGTTGGCCGTCGGCCTCAGTGGTGCGCAAGATCAGCGCGCCGTATTCCACATCATCGCCCAGAACGCCGTGGGCGTAGCGGGTTGTCGGCGCGTCAAAGCGGGCCGATGTGATGGTTGTTTGCCCAAGGGCGGCCAGAGGTGTGGCCACAAGCAGCGCCGCTGCCAGTCCCGCGCCGCGGGTGAGGCCGCGCAAGGGGCGAAGGCTCTGACGCGGCGCTTTGGCCACGATCAGATCTGCTTTTCTGGCATCTGCACGACGAGGCCATCCATATCGTCAGTGACCTTGATCTGGCATGTGAGGCGCGAGCGGGCCGCGTCTGGCTGATAGGCGAAGTCGAGCATGTCTTCTTCCATATCTTCCTTGCCCGGGATTTTGCCCACCCAGTCAGGGTGTACATAGACATGACATGTCGAGCAGGCGCAGGCGCCGCCGCAGTCGGCTTCGATGCCGGGGATGTTGTTGTCGCGTGCGCCTTCCATCACGGTGAGGCCTGAGGCCACATCCACTGTGTGTTCGGTGCCGTTGTGCTCGATATAGGTAATTTTCGCCATTGTGACGCACTCCTGAAAAACGTTGCTTGAGACTTGTTACAAAAGCCGTGCCGCCGCGACCAGTCCTAATTGGCAACTGCATTCCTGCCACAGGGAAAAAACTTCGTGATCAACGGGTTTATGGGCGCTTTGCCTCGTTGTTTTTTGCGCGTAGCTTACGGGGCGAACAAAAACGGGCGACGCGCAGGTGAAACGGGTTCTTGGATCATGGTTGATGGTAGGTGTTTTGGGGGGCTGTGCGCCTCAGGCGCTTATTTCGGATGTGGAGCCTGCGCTGGTGCAGAGCTTTGAAGCACCGCCGCCCGGCTCTGATCCGAACTCGTGTTGGGGCAAGGATGTCAGCCCTGCGGTCATCGAAACCGTGCGCGAACGTATTTTGGTACAGCCTGCCGAAATTCTGGGGGATGGCACTGTTGTCAGCGAGCCGATCTACCGAGAGGACACGCGCCAGGCGATTGTCAAAGAGCGCCGCGAGCTGTGGTTTCAGACCCCGTGCCAAGACCAGCTGACCCCTGATATTATCGCGACGTTGCAACGTGCGCTCAAAGCGCGGGGGCTCTATTCGGGGGCTTTGACAGGGCGGATGGATGCAGGCACGCGGGCTGCGATCCGCCGGTTTCAGAGCAAGCAGGGCCTTGATAGCTCAATTCTGTCGCTTTGGGCGGCGCGCCAGCTCGGGCTTGTGGCTGTTGCGCGCTCCTGACGGGCGCATCAGCGCCAGTCGATCAGCTCTGAGGGCGTGGCGCGTGCCGTGCGAAAGCCGTTGATGGGCGCGTCTTTGTCGCCATAGCCAAAGGCCACGGTGCACAGAATAAGGCGGTCTTCTGGCAGGGTGAAATAGCTGCGCAAGAAGGGCGCGTAGCCTGCGGGCGCGGCTTGGGGAATACTGCTGAGGCCAAGACTTGTCAGGGCTGCGCAAAACGCCGTAACAAAGCCGCCGCAATCCAGCGCACCATATGGCCCAAGCTCGGCAGGCGAGGTGATGAGCGCCATATGGGGGGCACCAAAAAAGCGGAAGTTCTCAAGCATTTGGGCGTTGCGGGCGGCCTTGTCTTCACGAGGAATGGAGGCCGCATCGTAAAGCTGCATACCGCACTCAAAGCGGCGGTCTTTATACGCCCCCGTGTAGCTCGTGGGCCAAGGCAGGTCAGGCTGCATCGGCTCGGTCCGGGCATGGGCGTGGAGCGCGGCGCCAAGGCGTGCTGTCTCCTCGGCCGATGTGATGACGAGCTGCCAAGGCTGGGCGTTGCACCATGAGGGCGCGCGCGTGGCGGTGGCAACGGCTTGCTCGATGAGCGCTGGTGGCACAGGCTCAGGCAGGTAGGCGCGGGTGGACTGGCGTGTGGCCATGATACGGTCGAGCGCCTCAAAGTCGGGTGTCATCAGAATGCTCCTTGCTCAAGCCCGTAGAGATAGCCGACAGCGCCCGCCACGAGAAGCCCGAGCAGCACAGCAAATGTAATCTTCCATGCGGAATAAGGCCGTTCGCCCTGCACGCGGCCTGTGCGACCGTTGACAACAAAACGGTAGCTCTTGCCACGATACTTATAGGCCGCAAGCCAGACGGGCAGCAAAATATGCTTGAACGTGACATCGCGCACATCGGTTTCGATGTTGTGGATGCGCTGGCGGTCGCCGCCGATGTCAAACTTCACATCCCGCTCGATGATGCGGGCCATTTGCGCGCGGGCCTCTTCATAGCCTTGGGGCAGCGCCACGGCATAGCCCTCGGCGCGAAAGCCTGCGAGATATTCTGGGCGATAGGGCTCAAGCGCGGCCAGATCCCATGGCTCAAGCGCATCGGTGAAGCGTTTGGGGAGGCTCTTGGAGGCCAGCACCAGAACATCATCAAAGAAGCGCGCCACGCGCCCGCGGACAGGGCGCCAGCGGATCTTGGCCACTTGCTGGCGCTGGCGTTTGCCGTCGCGCATCACTGTGATGGTCTCGTAGTAGACCGTGCCGCGCTCGCCTGTGTAGCGCGAGGCGGTCTCGGCATCAAAGGTCCAGTAGGGCACATAGATGCCAGACATGCTCCGGCCTTTGCGGGCGTAGTCTTGCAGGCCGTTGGGGGCAAACCAGAGGCTACCGAGCCAATCTGTCATCGCGGCGCGGGCGCGGCGCTCATCAAGCGCAAACGGCAGAACGCCGCGCGGCTTGATGTGGCGATGTGTGCCTGTGTCGGTGACCACGGGAGTGGCGCAAAACGGGCATTCGGCGGCGTGGGTGGTGGCATCAAACTCGACTTGGGCGGCGCAATTGGGGCAGCGGGACACGCGGGTTTCTTCGATGTCTTGTGCGGGGAGCGCGGCGTGCAGGGCGGCTTCGAAATCCAGCTCCCGAATCTCTGTGCCACGGGTGAGGCCGATGGCCTCTGTGTTGCCGCAGTGATCGCAGACAAGGCGCTCTTGAGCCGGGTCAAAGCGGTAGTCAGCCCCGCAGCTTTGGCAGGGGAAGCGGTGTTCGGCTGTTACGCTTTTGGGGGCTGTTTCGTCTATCAACTTTTATGCCTTCGGCGAGGATATTTGGAGCAAAAAGAAAGACGTATTATGCGTCTTGGGTGACGGGGATATCTTGCAGCATGTCAGCGGGAAAGTTGCGCATGTTGACGCCTGTGTTCTGCCAATCGACCGTGACGGCGGCCCAATGGGTGAGCGCGCCGCAGGTTTTGCAGCGGTGAAAGGCGAGGCGTTTCTGGCCGCGCCTGTAGGTGTCTGTCGGGCCTGAAACGGTGACTGTTTCTTTGGGGAAATAGCCCCAGGCTGCGCCCATGCGGGTACAGAAAGAGCAGGGGCAGGCCGTGATTTGGAGCGGCAGCTTTGGGAGGGTGATGCTGACGGCGCCGCAATCACAGGTGGTGGTCAGGGCGCGGGGGGGTATCGAGGACATGACGCTCAGCTTTCCGGTGGGGGTGGTGGCAGGATGGTGAAGAGCGTGGCGAGGGCTGTGACATCGCCTGCTGTTTTCCAGCCGTCCTGACCTGCTGTCCAGACATGTGTGTCGCGCTTCAAAGAGCCGTCAGCGACCATACGCCCGAGCGCTGCGCGTGAGAACGGCCCCTTGGTTTGGCCCGCCTCGGCAATATGCCAGACCTGCTCCACAGGAGCGGGTGGCGGCGGCGGGGCGATCTGGGGGGCTGCTGCGCCCCATGGGCCCTGGCTGGCGTCGCGCGCGATCTGCATGCCCAAACCTGCGCCAACCCCTGCCTGAAGCGCGCCTGCACCTGCGCCCTGAGCGGTCAGGCTCTCTGCGGCTTGGAAACTCATATAGGTGGAGAGGTCGCCGACGACGCCCATGGCGCTGCGCTTGTCCAGCACCGCTTCGACAGCCTCGGGAAGCGAGATGTTTTCGATGTAAAGCTCAGGCATTTCAAGGCCGTAGGCGGCAAGCTGGGTGGCGATATCGCGTGCGACAAGCGTGCCAAGCTCGCGGGTGTTGGCTGCCATATCCAGAACAGGGATCCCCGCGCGGGCGATGGTGCGGGAGAATTCCTGCACGATGATGTTGCGGATCTGATAGCTGATCTCGTCCATGGTGAAATCGCCATCTGTCCCGACAATTTCGGTGAGGAAGCGGGCAGGGTCACTGACCTTGATCGTGTAGGTGCCGAAAGCGCGCAGGCGCACGGGGCCGAACTCCGGGTCACGCGCGATTATCGGGTTTTTGGTGCCCCATTTGAGGTTGGAAAAGCGGGTTGTGTTGACGAAGTAGATCTCGGATTTGAACGGGCTTTCAAAGCCGTGATCCCAATGATTGAGCGTTGTCATTACGGGCATATTGTTGGTCTCGAGCATATAGAGACCCGGCGTGAACACGTCTGCGAGCTGCCCTTCGTGCACAAACACAGCGGCCTGCCCCTCGCGCACAGTCAGCTTGGCGCCATATTTGATCTCGTGTCCCTCGCGCTCAAAGCGCGACACCATTGTGTCGCGGGTGTCATCAACCCAGTGGATGACATCAATGAATTCGCCTGTGAGAAAGTCAAAAATACCCATGAGGGCCTCCTATTTACGCAGTCAGCTGCCGTTTTCACCTGTGAGGTCTGCGGCGATGTGTTTGATTTTTGGGCGGGCCTCTTCAAGGGTCATGCCGCTTGTGAGGCGCGGGTCGTAGAGCATTTGCAAGAGCAGTTCGTCGTGGCTGGTGAGCGTGGCGAATTCTTCGTCATCATTGAAGATCGACGGCCGCGCCATCGGGCTGTCGTTGGAGAGGCCAAGGCCTTGGGCCAGCTCTTCGTGGATGCAGGAGAGGCGCATGAGCGGGGGGTGCTCGGCGCGAATGATGGCGATGGCCCGCTCGCGCCCTGCGGGGGCGGAGGGCGTGTTGGTGTGCACAAGGCAATAAATATCGCGCGGCAGCTCTGTCAGGGTTTGCAGGCGCGACGCGGGAAAGTCGGGCCAGAGGCGGCGCACGGTGTCTGTGAGATCCTGATTGTCATCGGCGCTCATGAAGAGCACATGAAAGTTGCCGTTGCGCTCTACAGCCGCGATCGGATGGCGGGTGACGCGCGCAAGGCGGTCGGCAAAGCCGGCGACGGCGGCCTCGTCTTGCTTGCGCTGGGCCATGGGGACAGAGGCACCGAAATGTGTGCTGAACCGAACCGCGCCACGCCACGGGTGAAAGCGGCTGATGGCTTGCGCACTGCGCGACAGTTCGCCGCCTGCGTGTTCGTCATAAAAGGCGATGGTCTCGAAATTGCGCGCCAGATCAAGCGCGCGGAACGTTGTGTCAGGGCCGCCACCGTCGCGGCGCAGAAGGCCTTGGGCCAGAAGGTGGGCTTCCAGCTTGGTGTAATAGGCTGAAAGGGCACGCGACTCGGCCGACGGCATGGGGGCAACCGCCTCGGCTTTGGGCGGGATAAGCCCTGCAGGGCGCGCCTGTGGCTTCAGGCTTTCGCGCAAGGGAAAGTCGCATGCGGCCAGAAGAGACAACCCCAAAAGGGCTGCCCCTAACTGGCGAAGAGGGCTGTGCCCGCGCAGCACGGCTTAGGACGGCACTGCTGTGCCAGCAGTGTCGCCCGTGCCTGTTTTGCGCGCTTTGGCCGAGGCCAGCGTGTCGCGCAGCTCGGCTTCCATCTTCTTGAGCTCGACTTCGGCTGACGCGCGTTTGGCTTTGCCTTCGTCCGCGATTTGCAGGCTCTCTTCAATCGTGCCGATCAGGTCGGCATTGGCCTGTTTGACGGCTTCGATATCAAAGACGCCACGCTCCATTTCCTGACGGATCATTCTGTTGCTGTCGCGCAGGTTCTGGGCGTTGGCGGTGAGCAGCTCGTTGGTAAGGTCGTTGGCGTCGCGCACGGCGGCGGCGGCCTCGGCTGAGCGCTGGATTGTCACGGCTTGGGCCAGTTGGGTCTCCCAAAGGGGCACCGTGTTGACCAGTGTCGAGTTGATCTTGGTGACCAGCGATTTGTCGTTTTCCTGCACGAGGCGGATCGAAGGCAGAGACTGCATGGTGACCTGACGCGTGAGCTTCAGGTCGTGCACGCGGCGCTCCAGATCATCGCGTGCGGCGCGCAGGTCGCGCAGCTCTTGTGCGCGCATGACCTTGTCTTTCTCGGGGGCTTTCTCGACTTTGGCTTCCAGTGCGGGGATATCCTTGGTGTCGAGCAGGCGGATTTTCTCTTCGCCCGCTGCGATGTAGAGCGCCAGCTCCTCATAGAATGCGAGTGTCTTTTCATAGAGCATATCTAGAGACTTAATGTCTTTGAGCAGAGTGTGCTCATGCTCCAACAGGCTTTCTGTGATGCGGTCAATCTGGCCCTGGACCTGCTCGAACTTGGCTGTGAACTTGGCAAAGGGCGCCGCGCGGCCCAGAAGCTTTTCCCACCATGTGCGCTCGCGGCGCACATCAAGCTCGCTCACCGAGAAGCCGCGAATGGTGGTGACGATCCCGCGCAAGCTGTCGCCCGCCGGGCCGACATCTTTGTTGCGTACGCCTTGCAGCATGGACTGTGAAATCACCTGAAGCTCGGCCTGTGCGGCAGAGCCAAAGCTGACGATCGACTGTGTGTCGCTCATGTCGAGCTCGGCGATCCGCGATTTGATCTCTTTGCCCAGTGCGCCTTTGGCCTCGGACATAGGCACGATGGCGCCTGCCTCGGTGGGTTCGGGCAGAACCACAGCGTTGACTTCCTCAACGAGGGCAAGGGCATCTTGGGCTTTCTTCTGGATTTCTGTGGCCATATCGGACCTCACTTTCTGTAAAATTAAGACTTGTCTAAACGGATGCCTTCTTGTGCGAGGCGGTCGCGCAGCACTTCGATCTCGATGTTGAGATCGCTGCGGTCATCCAGCAGCAGGTGGCGGTTTTTGGCAGAGAAGCTGTCTTGCAGATCGCTCAGCAGCGCGAGGTAGTCATTCTTGGCCTCTGTGCTGCGGGCGCGGGTGTAAATATCGACGAACTTCTCGGTCGCGTCGCGGGCCCCCTTTAGGTACACGCCCATGAATTTGCGCGCGGCTGTCAAATCACGCGGGTCTTCTTCAACGGTGCGCAGCAACTCGCGGACTTGGTGCTGGAAGCGCGCGACGCGCGAGGAGACCTGACGGTCTGCGGCACGATTGGTGGCAGCTGATATGGCTGCAAGGTGCTCTTCAGCCTGGCCGACAACCCGTGCGACACGGTCGTTTTGAAACTGGTCGATGCCGTCCATGCCTTTGTTGACCAAAGGGTCGGGGCCGAAAGCGGCAAAGTGCAACGCCGTGCCAAGCACACCGAAGAGGGCCGCCTCCAGCACACCAAAGCCTGCATAGCCCGCGATTGCGAGGCCTGTGCCTGTGAGGATTGATCCGAGGATCTTGCGTGGCAGGGCCGGGCGGCGCGCCACTTTGCGCGCCTCATAGGCCTCGTGGGCTTGCTGGCCTGCGCGTGTCAGCCATGCGGCCAGTAAAAGATCGGACAGAGCGGTGATCCAAAGAAACATTTCAACGGGCGGAGCCGTGAAGGCCTGCCAGATCATGGGAAGGGGCGCAAGAAACAGAAAGTTCACCCGACCGCCCACACGCGAACGGCGCGCGCCGTGGTAGCTGTCTTCGCCTGCGGCATTGCCTGTTTTGGGGCTGTATTTTCCGCCGAACCGCTCAGCCATCAGGAGGCTCCGAACACGGAGATATAGAGCATCAGCAACACAAGCAGCGCAAAAGCCAGTTTCTGCAAGCCAGTTTCGGTCATAGATCCCCCAGTACGACAAACACACGTCTTGCCCGGTAATCTAGGGTAGCAGGGGGCCTCGCGCTAGGGGGAAACGCCCGGCATTTGCCTCAAGGCAGGGTTTCGCTTGAAAACGCGCGCTTTCACTCAGCGTTCGCGGCGGCGCATCGGCTTCTTGCGTTGCGTGGGCTTTGGCGCTTCTGGCTCAGGGACTTCAAGGCCAAGCTGGTCGCGAATGACACGGGAGCGCAGCTCTTGAACCTGCCCTTGCTTCAGCTCGCCCAGCTGGAAAGGACCGTAGGAGACGCGAATGAGGCGGTTCACGGAGAAGCCAACAGCCTCCATCGCGCGGCGGATTTCGCGGTTTTTGCCTTCGCGCAGACCGATTGTCGCCCAAGCGTTGGCACCTTGCTGGCGATCAAGCGTCACTTGCATCGGCTGGAAAATTTCGCCCTCAACGACGATCCCTTTGCGCAGGGGCTCAAAGCTTTCTTCGGTCGGGCGACCGTTGATGCGCACGCGGTAGCGGCGCAGCCAGCCTGTGGACGGCAACTCAAGCTGGCGTTTGACGCCACCATCATTGGTGAGGAGCAAAAGGCCCTCAGAGTTGATATCAAGCCGGCCCACTGTCATCACACGGGGCAGATCTTCTGGGAGTTTGTCAAAGATCGTGGTGCGACCTTGTTCATCATTGTTGGTGGTCACAAGGCCGATGGGCTTGTGATAGAGCCACATGCGGGCAGGCTCGGGCGCTTTGAGCGGTTTGCCGTTGACCACGACTTTGTCGGCACTCGTAATGTTGAGCGCGGGGCTGGTGATGACCTTGCCGTTGACGGAGACGCGGCCCGCCTCGATCATGCGCTCGGCCTCGCGGCGCGAGGCCACGCCAGCGCGGGAAATAACTTTGGCGATCCGGTCGCCTGCGGGTGTGTCGGGTTTTGATGTGTCGCTCATGTGGGGGGCTTAGAGCATTCGTGGCTCTTGCGAAAGAGGGCATGTTCGGGGCATGTGGAGCCATGGGATTTGAGACATATATGAGCGTGGCTCTGAAAGAGGCCGAAGCCGCAGGCCAGCGGGGCGAGGTGCCTGTGGGGGCCGCGCTGGTGGTGGATGGCAAGGTCATTGCGCAAGCGGGCAACCGCTGCCGCGAGTTGAGCGACCCGACAGCCCACGCCGAGATGCTGGTGATCCGTGCGGCCTGTGCCGCGCTGGGGCGGGAACGTATTGAAAACGCAGCCCTTTATGTCACGCTGGAGCCTTGCCCCATGTGTGCCGCAGCGATCTCCAATGCGCGTGTTGCGCGGCTGTATTACGGGGCGGGTGACCCCAAAAGCGGTGGCGTGGCACAGGGCGCGCGGGTGTTTGACCATGCGCAATGTCACCATGTGCCAGAGGTCTATGAGGGCATCGCCGCCAAGGCCAGTGCGGCTTTGCTCGCAGCTTTTTTCAAGGGCAAGCGGTAGCATCTGACGTGCCGATTTTGGCCGAAAACCCGCGTGGGGCAGCCAGTGGGGCAGGCTGTGCATACACCAGTATGGACACTGTCAGGCGGCTCTCGGGGCCAGATTGCGGGTTTTGGATGCGAAGCAGGTTGAAGCGCGCGCCAAGGAGCGCTAAAGGCAAAGCGTTCAGAAATTGGAGTGATAGCCATGTCGATTGACAAGGACACAGCGGCCAAAGTGGCCAAGCTGGCGCGGATCAGGGTGGAAGAGGCGGACTTGCCTGCTTTGGCCGCAGAATTCAATGCTGTGCTCGGCTTTATCGAGCAGCTTTCTGAAGTGGATGTGGACGGGGTGGAACCGATGGTTTCGGTCACGCCCATGCGCTTGCCACGGCGGGTTGATGCTGTGACGGATGGCGGCCAGCAGGCCAAAGTTCTCGCCAATGCGCCAGATGCGCGTGAAGGCTTCTTTGCAGTCCCTAAGGTGGTAGAATAATGGCTGATCTGAACAAAATGACAATTGCTGCGGCGCGCGATGCGCTGCGCAAGGGCGATGTGACAAGCGCGGAGCTGACCGAGGCCTGCCTTGGCGAGATTGAGGGCTCAGGCGCTTTGAACGCCTTTGTGCACAACACCCCCGAGATTGCCCGCGCCCAAGCGGCGGCGGCAGACGCACGCCTCAAGGCAGGCGATGCGCCTGATATGTGCGGTATCCCGCTCGGCATCAAAGACCTGTTTTGCACCAAGGGTGTGCCCTCGCAGGCAGCGTCCAATATTCTCAAGGGCTTCAAGCCCGAATATGAAAGCACGGTCACGAGCCAGCTGTTTGACGCCGGCGCGGTGATGCTGGGCAAGCTCAACATGGACGAATTTGCCATGGGCTCCTCCAACGAGACCTCGGCCTACGGCAATGCCGTAAACCCGTGGCGGCGCGAGAACGACGCAACGCCGATCACGCCCGGTGGCTCGTCAGGTGGCTCGGCGTCGGCTGTGGCGGCAGACCTTTGCCTTGCTGCGACAGGCACAGATACGGGCGGCTCGATCCGCCAGCCTGCGGCCTTTACCGGCATCACAGGCATCAAGCCGACCTATGGCCGCGTGAGCCGTTGGGGTGTTGTGGCGTTTGCCTCAAGCCTTGATCAGGCTGGCCCGATGACAAAAGACGTGCGTGATGCGGCGATTATGCTGGAAGCCATGTGCGGCCATGACGCCAAAGACAGCACCAGCGCCGATTTGGCTGTGCCAAACTTCGAAGCCATGCTGACAGGCGACATCCGCGGCAAAAAGATCGGTATTCCGCGCGAATACCGCATGGACGGTATGCCTGCCGAGATCGAAAAGCTCTGGGCCGAGGGCACAGAGATGCTCAAGGCGGCGGGGGCCGAGATCGTTGATATCAGCCTGCCACATACAAAATATGCACTGCCGGCTTACTATGTGATCGCGCCTGCAGAGGCCTCAAGCAACCTCGCGCGCTATGACGGGGTGCGCTATGGCCACCGTGCCAGCCTTGCGGCAGGCGATGGCATCACCGAGATGTATGAAAAGACCCGCGCCGAAGGCTTCGGCCACGAAGTGCAGCGCCGTGTGATGGTTGGCACCTATGTGCTCTCGGCAGGCTTCTATGATGCCTACTACAACCGTGCGCGCAAAGTGCGCACGCTCATCAAGCGCGACTTTGAAGATGTGTTTGCCGCCGGGATCGACGCGATTCTGACGCCAGCGACCCCAAGCGCGGCCTTTGGCCTTGGTGAAATGTCAGAGGCAGACCCGATTGCCATGTATCTCAACGATGTCTTCACCGTGACCGTGAACCTCGCAGGGCTGCCCGGTGTGGCTGTGCCCACGGGTGTGGACAGTCAGGGGCTGCCGCTTGGCTTGCAGCTGATCGGGCGTCCTTGGGAAGAGGGCGACTTGCTGAATACCGCCTATGCACTTGAACAAGCTGCAGGTTTTGTGGCCAAGCCGCACAAATGGTGGTAAAGCGGCGCAAAATTGCATGAATTTTGCATGCGCAAGATAGGCAGGACGTGACGTGAAGAAAGTGTTTCTAATGAGTGTGGCTGCGCTTGTATTGGCGGGCTGCGAGCAGACTGTTCCAGACAGCGGAGCAGGTGTGGGCTTTGGCAGCTACAGCGAATATGAGGCGCGCCAAGCCGCGCGCGAGGCACAGCTCAACGGTGGCTCTTTGCCGCCTGCGACAGCCGTGAGTGAAGAAACACTGGACAGCACCAGCGATGTGGCCGCAGACGCCAGCGCCGTTCTGGACGCGACCCGCGCGCCGCTTGATGCAAGCCCGAGCAACCCGCCCCCCGCAGTGCTGAATGCGGCGGGTATTTCTAAAGAAAACGACTTTGATGCCGTGGATTCACAGCGCACCATTGCCGACGATGCCGAGCGCCGCGCCGCGCTGAAGGCCCAGTATCAGGTTGTGCAAGCGACTGACGTTCCAACGCGTGCGGGCAGTGGCGGACCAAACATTGTGGAATATGCGCTGAACACGACCAATGCCAAAGGGCAGGGGATTTACCGCCGCGTTGGCGTGAACTTGCAGGCGCGCAACACGCGCAACTGTGCGAAATACCCCTCACCTGATTTGGCGCAAGCCGAGTTTTTGCAGCGCGGTGGCCCCGAGCGTGACCGCTTGGCGCTTGACCCTGATGGCGACGGCTATGCCTGCTCATGGGATCCCGAGCCCTTCCGCAAGGTGAGACAAGAGGCCGTTGCGGCCGCACCGCTTGAGGCGACAGCGACCGAGTGAGCGCTGCGCTGGATATCTGCGAAAGACTATCGCCAAATCGGGGCGCGCGGCGAGAGGCTGCGCGCCCCGATCTGCTTGTGATCCATTACACAGCAATGGAAAGTGCCGAAGCCGCCATCGAGCGGTTGAGTGACCCTGCGGCCGAAGTCTCGGCGCATTATGTGATTTGTGAGCGCGGAGGCGTCACGCGGCTTGTGCCTGAGGCCGAGCGCGCGTGGCATGCGGGCGCGGGGCGCTGGGGCGATGTGTGTGATGTGAACTCACGCTCTATCGGGATCGAGCTGGCGAACCTTGGCAGCCATCCGTTTCCTGAGCCGCAGATGCGCAGCCTTGAGGCGCTGATGGCTGGTATCATGGCGCGCTGGGAGATCGGGCCTGCGCGGGTGATCGGGCATTCGGACATGGCACCAGGGCGCAAGAGCGACCCCGGGCCAAGGTTTGATTGGGCGCGTTTGGCGCGCGCGGGGCTGTCTGTCTGGCCCTCTGCGGGCATGGCGGGCGACTTTTATGCCGATGCTGCGCGGTTTGGCTACCCTGTGGGCGATGTTGAGGAGGCGCTGGTTCTTGAAGCGTTTCGCCTGCGCTTTCGCCCTTGGGCCACGGGGCCGCTTGCGGCGGCGGATGCCGCGCTCATGGCTGATCTGGCCGGGCGCTGGCCTGTTTTGAGCGGGCCTGCCTGAGGGATTGACCTGCAGGGCGGGGCGGACTATCTGGCGGGAGCGCGGAAGGCTGGATGGCCGCGGCGGGGCAACCTGTCGAGGAAAGTCCGGACTCCACAAGACAACAGTGCCGGGTAACGCCCGGGCAGGGCAACCTGACGGAAAGTGCAACAGAGAAGAGACCGCTTGGCCGATATCGCTCGCGATTGGGCCGAGTAAGGGTGAAACGGTGGGGTAAGAGCCCACCGGGGGGCTGGCAACAGGCCTCGCATGGTAAACCCCACTGGGAGCAATGCCGAATAGGAACCTCGCTATGGGCCGTCTTGGCTTTGAGGTTCGGGTTGGCAGCTAGAGGGGCGTTGGCAACAGCGCCCTGAGATGAATGGTCATCCACTTCGGGGGCAACCCCGGGGAGACAAAATCCGGCTTATAGGCCTTCCGCGCGTTTATCAGATGTCACGATATAGAGCCCTGCAAGGAGCAGGGCCGCGCCAGCGAGTTTGAGCGGCGTTGCAGGCTCGCCCACGACCAGAAGCGCCAGCACCCATGCGGTGAGCGGCTCGGCCAGCGCCAATGTGACGGCGGTGGAGGCAGGCAGCGCCTTTAGCCCCCATGTATAGAGCGCATAGGCCAGACCTGTTGCCCCCAAGCCAAGCGCCAGCAGCGCTGCGGGGGCGGAGCCTGTCAGCGCCCAGTGCCATGGCAGCAAGAAGAACACAGGGCTTGTCAGCAGCGCGGCCAGCGTGAAGGTGCTGGCGGCTATCGTGGCCGGGGGCGCATGGGCGACCATGGCCGAGGAGGCCAGAGAATAGCTCGCGTAGGCCAGACCGGCCGCTGCCGCCAGAAGCAGGCCAAAGGGCGCGACACCGCTGCTTGAGCCTGCGAGCACAAGCGCGGCTGCACCTGCGATCGCCAGAGCCTGCCCGAAGGCCTTGCGCAGGCCCGGCGCACGGCGCAGCACCAACATGTCATACGCGGCCACCCAGAGCGGCGCTGAGCCGATTGTCACCGCTGTGCCAAGGCCCACACCCGCCCGCGCCACGGCGGCGAAAAACAAAAGATTGTAGGCGGCAATGGCTGCGGCTGCCAAAAAGAGCGGGGCTTTGGGCAGGCTGGCCCAGCCGCGCCGCGCGGCGGGCTGGACGGCGGCCAGACAGATCAGGGCCACAGCCCCGATCCAGAGCCTGAGCGCACCAACAACAAGCGGCTCGCGCGCATCGGGCAAGACGCTTTGCAACGTGCCTGTTGTGCCCCAGAGCATGGCGGCGGCCAGCACCGCGAGTGTGGCTGTGAGGGTTGCGGAGGCGCGTATCATAGCCTTACATGCGGGAACTCGGGGCCTCGTGCAAAGCAAAACTTTCAGACAGGCGCGCTTTGCGGTTGACTCGGGCGTGCATGTCCTTAAAAGGCAGGCTTCAAGAGATTTCACGGGTTGCGCGCGCACTGCGCCTGCCCAGCCGCAGGAGAAGCCCAATGGCGAAGCCAACCACGATCAAAATCCGCCTGAACTCGACCGCAGGCACAGGCCACTTCTATGTGACCAAAAAGAACGCACGTACAATGACGGAAAAAATGACCGTTCGTAAGTATGACCCCGTTGTACGCAAGCACGTTGAATATAAAGAAGGCAAAATCAAGTAAGCCTTGGTTTTGACTTTGACGCGATTGGGCCGTTCCTTTGGGGGCGGCCTTTTTCGTTGGGGTGGTTGTTTGCGCAGGGCGGCATGCTTAGCTTTTGAGTAAGCGCGCGCACCCGGAATATCTTGGCGACGAAAAAGGGGCCAAAGAACATGAAACGACAGTGGATGACGAGACGGCTTGGGCCTTTGGCGATTCTTTTGGGGCTTGCAGGTGGCATGGCGCAGGGAGCAGAGCAGATGCTTGAAGATTTTAGCGGCGCGCCCGAGGCGCGCTGGAGCTTTATCTCCGATCAGGTGATGGGCGGTGTCTCAAACGGCACTGTCGCCTTTGAACAGGTCGATGGCCTGCCGGCCTTGCGGCTGAGGGGGGATGTGAGCACGAAGAACAACGGTGGCTTCATACAGGCGCGCCTGATGCTGCCTGAGGCGCTGCCAGAGGGCGCTGAGGGGCTTGAGCTGCGTGTGCGCGGCAACGGGCAAGGATACTTCGTTCATGTCCGCACAGGCGGCACTGTGCTGCCGTGGAACTTCTACCAAGCGCCGTTTGAGGCGGGGGACGACTGGTCAGTTGTGCGCATTCCGTTTTCGGCCTTCAAGGCGCAAGGGATGCTGTTGCGCAAGAGCTTGGCGGCTGGCGCGGCAAAGTCGATCGCTGTGGTGGCCTATGGGCGCGACTATGCCGCCGATGTGATGGTGTCGGCGATCAAATCTTACTGAAGGTCAGAGCGTTGTCGCCGCGGGCCGATGTGGTTTGGCCGAGGCGCAACAGACAAAAGAAAAGGGCCAGACGCAGTGTCTGGCCCTGTCTGTTTGTGTGTAAGCTAAGCTCAGTCGCGCGGCATGAAGAGGAACATGATCGAGCGGAACATCGCGATGAAGCTGATGTAGAGTTGCAGCGCGCCGATGATGGCGGCTTTCTCAAGGAAGAGCTCTGCCTCTTGGCCACCGTGCTGGCGGGCGCCGAGGTATGTGTTCTTGATGTCTTGCGTTGATGTGGCTGTCAGCACGGCGAAGACGCCGAGGATTGCCAGGTTCATCCACCATGCGCCATTGGCACCCATGCCACCTGTGAAGAAGCTGAACATGCCGATTGCGACAATACCCCAAGCCATCATTGTGGCCACTTGGCCGATGGGGCCGAGGTTGCGCTTGGTGAGGTAGCCTGTGAGGCTGAGGCCAAGGAAGGCCACCGCCGTGTAGAGCAGACCCATGATCACGCTGGTCATGGAAAACATGATGAAGATCACGGAGAGCGAAACACCCGTGAGGGCGGCATAGGCCCAGAAGATCATGTTGATGCTGGCGACGCTGAGGCGCTCAAACGCGAAGTTTGCGACGAGCACAAAAGCCAGTGGGCCAAAGATGACCGCGTATACGATGGGGGGAACCAGCAGCACTTGCTGTGCAGCCGGGCTTTGGGCCACGATGTAGGCCAAAGCAAAAGTCGCAAGGAGCGCGGCCGACATGAGGCCGTATACCTTGTTCATGTGGGCGCGAAGCCCTTGGTCTATTGCGGCGTCGTTGGGACGTGCGCCGGAATGGACGGTGTCAAAATTTGCCATTTAAGCCTCCGAAGTTGCATAGGCGTTATGTGGCTCTGCCTGTTCACAGAGCCCTCTTGGTGAATATCGGTGAGGTGCAACTCTTTTTCAAGCATTACCGTATGCGATTTTGTCGGGTTTTACGCAGTTTTGCGCAGGCCATGCGGATATGGCTGCGCGCAGCTGCTAGAGCGTGATCACCACTTTGCCTGTGGATTTGCGGCTGCGCAAAAGCTCCATGCCGTCGAGAGCCTGTTCAAGCGGCAGGGTGTTGCTGACGTGGGGTTTGATTTTGCCTTCGGCGTGCCAGCGCACAAGCTCTTTGAGGCTGTCTGTGACAACCGAGGGTTTGAACGCGAGGTAGCCGCCCCAGTAAAAGCCGATGACCGTCAGGTTTTTGACAAGCAGGATGTTGGCAGGCACTTGGGGCACGTCGCCTGAGGCGAAGCCGATGGTGAGCAGGCGCGCCTCAGGGTTGCAGGCGCGCATGGCGGCTTTGAACTGATCGCCGCCGACAGGATCATAGACCACATCGGCGCCACCAAGGGCGCGCACGGCTTCGCGGATATCGTCGGTTTCGGCATCAATCAGGTGGTCTGCGCCTGCGGCCTTGGCCACGGCGAGCTTGTCGGCGCCACGGGCGCAGGCAATGACGCGCGCGCCCATGTGCTTGCCGATTTCGACAGCTGTGAGGCCAACGCCGCCCGCCGCGCCAAGCACGAGAAGTGTTTCGCCTGCTTTGAGGCCGGCCTTATATCCGAGTGCGAGGTGGCTGGTGCCGTAGGCGACCTGCAGGGCGGCAGCCTCGGCCATATTGGCCCCGTCGGGCAGCGGTGTGACGCGCGCGGCCTCAAAACAGGCATAATCGGCCAAACCCCCTTGGCCGCCAAAGACCATAACGGGCGTGCCAACGGCAGGGCCGCTGACGCCCTCTCCGAGCGCATCAATGATACCAGCCACTTCCATACCCATTGTGAACGGGTAGGGGGGCGTGTCCTGGTAGCTGCCTTTGACCATCAGCAGGTCGGCAAAGTTAAGCCCGCAGGCGGCGATCTTGATGCGCAGCTGGCCTTGGGCGGGCTCGGGGCGCTCTATCTGTTGGATTTCGGGAGACTGGTCTTTGGCCAGACAGCGCAAAGCGCGCATTGTGGTCTTTGTCATGGGCTCGATCCTTTCAACAGATACCTTAACGTCACCCTTTGTTTGCCTTGACGCGGCAAGGAGGTAAACTAAAAAGCACAGCGCTTGACCCTGCCTCGGATTAAGCGGAAAAGCGAAAGAGAATAAACTGCCTGAGCGTGAAGCTTGACAAAAGGCGGTTCAAAACGCGTAATGCGTGTGTGCAAGGATTTGTTTAGCTTTATGCGATAGTCTTTGCGAGGGCACATAGTGTCACAGGAAATGTTGATTGTGTAAATGGTGTGCGCCTTGATGGTGCGCCGAGTATATAAGCCACGGTGGCGCTGTTCGTCTTGGACGGTCAGCCACATCGTGTGCAAAGCTTGATTGAGGAGTAGACTATGGCTCACCCGGTAGATGTTCATGTTGGCAAGCGCCTGCGCCAGCGCCGTTGGCTTGTGGGAATGACACAGCAGCAGTTGGCTGAAAAAGTCGGGATCAAGTTCCAGCAGATCCAGAAATACGAGACAGGCGCGAATCGCGTCAGCGCATCGCGGCTCTGGGACATCTCGGAAGTGTTGGATGTGCCTGTTGCCTACTTCTTTGAAGCTATGGAGGCCGCCAGCGCGCCTCAGGCGAAAGAAGAGAGCATCCCTGCCGATTTGATGGGCGATAAAGAGGCCATGGACTTGATCCGCTCTTATTATGCGATCCCTGAGAACCAGCGCAAACGGCTCTTTGAGCTGGCACGCGTGCTCAGCGACGTCGCTTAAGCCAAGCAAGGCTTGCGTCTTCGGGCGATGCTGCGCCATAACCGCGGCATCAGGAGGCGTTTGTCGTGCAGTATAATTCCGATGAGTTGGTTCGCACAGCCCATGCGTTGGCAGATGCCGCGCGTGAGGCTGTTTTGCCATATTTCCGCAGCGCAGGCTTGGATGCGGAAAACAAGCTGGAGGCAGGGTTTGACCCTGTCACCGAGGCCGACAAAGCCGCCGAGCGCGCGATGCGCGCGATTTTGGCCGAGCGCCGCCCTGATGACGCGATTGTCGGCGAGGAATATGGCGCAAGCGCGGGCACAACAGGGCTGACATGGGTTCTGGACCCGATAGATGGCACACGCGCCTTTCTGTCTGGCACACCGACATGGGGCGTTTTGATTTCGATCTGCGATGCCACGGGGCCGATCTTCGGGATCATCGATCAGCCCTATATTGGCGAGCGGTTTCTCGGGGGCTTCGGCCTGGCCGAGATGCGGGGGCCACAGGGCGCAAAGCCGCTCAAGGCCCGCCCGAGCCGGCCTCTTTCGGAGGCGATTGTCTTTACCACCTTTCCTGAAGTGGGCAGCGCAGCCGAGCGGGCTGGCTTTGACAGCGTCGCAGGGCAGGCCAAGCTCACGCGCTATGGTATGGATTGTTATGCCTATGCGCTTCTGGCGGCGGGGCATATCGACCTTGTGATCGAGGCGGGCCTGTCAAACTATGACGTCTGTGCGCCGATTGCGCTGATTGAAGCCGCTGGCGGCATTGTGACCGATTGGCAGGGCGGCAAAGCCCATGAGGGCGGGCGCGTGCTGGCTGCGGCTAGTGCCGCGCAGCACAAGGCTGCGCTTGAGCTTTTGTCACGCGTGAGCTGATCCGCGCTCTTTGCGCGCGCTCTGTTTTCGCGTATACGTAGCCTGTTCGTGCTTCTTGGCCCTTTTCCAGCGCGACAGGTTGAACATGAGAGGGCGCCAAAATGAGGTGCCATCATGCGCGAAACGCTGATCCGCAATGCGGACTATATCCTGACAATGAACGACAGCCGCGAAGAGCTGGCTGGTGCGGATATCCTGATCCGCGATGGAAAGATTGCCGCTGTTGGCCGTGGTCTGAGCACGCAGGGGGCTGTGCTTGAGGCCAAAGGCTGCGTTGTGACGCCCGGCCTCGTGAACACGCATCACCACCTTTATCAAAGCCTCACGCGCGCTGTGCCCGGGGGGCAGGACGCGCTGCTGTTTGGCTGGCTTCAAACGCTCTATCCGATTTGGGCAAAGTTTGGCCCCGAGGAGATGTTTGTCTCTGCACAAGTGGGCTTGGCCGAGCTGGCGCTGACGGGCTGTACCATGAGCTCTGATCATCTTTACCTCTATCCCAACGGGTCACGGCTGGATGATACGATTGCGGCTGCGCAGGAGATCGGCCTGCGGTTTCATCCGACGCGGGGGGCTATGAGCATTGGCGAAAGCGACGGCGGTTTGCCGCCTGACAGCCTTGTGGAGCGGGAAGCCGCCATTCTGGAGGACAGTATTCGTGTGATCGATGCCCACCACGATGCCCGCGACGGGGCCATGGTGCGCGTGGGGATTGCGCCCTGTTCGCCCTTTTCGGTGAGCCGTGAGCTGATGCGCGATGCGGCCATTCTGGCGCGCGACAAGGGCGTGATGCTGCACACGCATTTGGCGGAAAATGATGAGGACGTGGCCTATAGCCTTGAGAAATTCGGCTGCCGCCCGGGGCAATATGCCGAGGATCTCGGCTGGACAGGCCCTGATGTCTGGCATGCACATTGCGTGAAGCTTGACGGGCAAGAGATTGATTTGTTTGCACGATCTGGAACAGGAGTGGCGCATTGCCCATGCTCCAACTGCCGCCTTGGCTCGGGGATTGCGCCTGTGCGCAAGATGCGCGACGCGGGTGTCAACGTCGGGCTTGGGGTGGATGGATCTGCCAGCAACGACGCCGGCCAGATGATGGCGGAAGCGCGCCAGAGCATGCTCTTGCAGCGGGTGGCCAATGGTGCGGATGCGATGAGCGCGCGCGAGGCGCTGGAGATTGCCACGCGCGGTGGAGCAGAGGTGCTTGGGCGGCCTGACTGTGGCCAGATTGCCGTGAGCAAATGCGCCGATATTGCGGTGTGGGACACAGGCGGTATCGAGAGCGCGGGGAGCTGGGATCCTGCGGCGCTTTTGCTGGCTGGGCCAAGCAAGGTTAAGGATTTGTTTGTGAACGGGCGCCATATTGTGCAGGATGGCGCTATGCCACACATCGACTTGGCAGGTATTATTACGCGTCAGAGACAGCTGGCTTTAAAAATTATGGAGAGTTGAGAATGCGGGTTTTGCAAATGACACTTGGCGCTGCGGCGCTCTGTTTGATGGCCTCTGCGGGGGCATCGCAGCCTGCACGCGATGTGGTGCAAATGGTCAATGATCTGCGCGCCCAGAACGGGCTTCATGCGCTGGATATCAGCCCCGAGCTGGAAAAGGCCGCAGAAAAGCACGCGGCCGATATGGCCAAGAGCGGTAAGCTTTCGCACACGGGCTCAAACGGCTCGACCCCTGCCAAACGCGCCAAGCGGGCGGGATACCGTTTTTGCACGGTGGCCGAAAATGTGGCGGCAGGGCAGCAAAGCAGCGCGGAAGTCATGCAAGCTTGGGCAAACTCGGCGGGGCACAGAAAGAACATGCTCAAGCCCAAAGCGCGCGATATTGCGGTTGTGCGCGGGCCCAATGACAACTGGGTTATGATGCTGGCGGCAAAGCGCGGGCGCTGCTGATCTTTAAATCCTTGATTGCCCCTTTGCTCACAAGGGCTTAGATTGCCCTCAAGCGAACGGGGGCAGATTTGAGCGACCAAGATTTTGAGACAGTAGAGCCTGATGAAGAAGCTTACGAGCTGAGCCGCCGCGATGTGGCGACGGTCCTTGAGGCTGTGGAAGCTGGCGCGCGCGATGAGCTTATTGCGCTCATGGAGCCGATGCATGCGGCGGATATTGCCGATATGCTGGAGCAGATCAGCTCGGCGGACCGCTATGCGCTGATCGAGCTTTATGGCGTCGAGTTTGACGGTGATATCCTGTCGGAACTTGACGAGAGCATTCGTGAGGATGTCATCAGCGCGCTGCGGCCCGAAGTCTTGGCTGTGGCGGTGCGCGAGCTTGAGTCAGATGATGTTGTCGATCTTCTCGAAGACCTTGAGCAGCCGCAACAAGATGCGATTTTCGATGCTCTGGATGATGCCGACGCCGTCATTGCCCGCCAGGCGCTGAGCTACCCCGAAGAATCTGCGGGCCGCTTGATGCAGCGCGAGGTTGTCGCGGCGCCCGAGCATTGGACTGTGGGCGACGCGATCGATTTCATGCGCTCGTCTGAAGACCTGCCAGACCAGTTTTACCACGTGGTGCTTGTGGACCCGCGGATGCACCCTGTGGGCAACGTCACGCTGGGGCGGATCATGGGGGCACCGCGCAAGCTGCCTTTGATGGAGCTGACCGAAGAGGTCTTCCAGATCATTCCTGTGGATCAGGATGAGGGCGATGTGGCCTATGCTTTTAACCAGTATCACCTGATTTCAGCGCCTGTTGTGGACGATGAGGGCCGCCTTGTCGGTGTGATCACCATTGATGACGCCATGGCGGTTCTGGATGAGGAACACGAAGAAGACATCATGCGCCTTGCGGGTGTGGGCGAAGGCAGCTTGACGGACCGTGTGATCAACACCACGCAGCAGCGCTTTCCCTGGTTGGCGGTCAATCTGGTCACAGCGGTGCTGGCGAGCCTTGTGATTGCGCAGTTTGATGTTGTTATTGCGGATTTCGTGGCGCTGGCGGTTTTGATGCCGATCGTGGCCTCGATGGGCGGAAATGCGGGCACACAGAGCCTCACCGTGGCCGTGCGGGCGATAGCGACCAAGGATTTGACCAGCTCCAACGTCTGGCGGGTTATCCGCCGTGAAGTGCTTGTGGGCGCGGTGAACGGAACAATTTTTGCCATTGTCATGGGGCTTGTGTGCCTCTTCTGGTTCTCCTCGCCCGTGTTGGGCGGGGTTATCGCGGCGGCGATGGTGATCAACCTTGTGGTGGCAGGGCTGGCGGGGACGGTCATCCCCGTGGCGCTGGAAAAAGCGGGCGTTGACCCTGCACTGGCGTCAGGGGCGTTTGTCACCACGGTGACGGATGTTGTCGGCTTTTTTGCCTTTCTCGGCTTGGCCGCTTGGGTGCTGGTATGAGCGATCTGCTCGCGGCCAAGGCGGCTGCGCGCCAAGCAGCCTTTGCGCGGCGAAAACTGGCTTTTGAGGCCGCCAGCGCCGCACAGGCTGGGTATTTGTCAGAAGTTCTCGCAGGCTATCGCGGTGTGCCTTTGTCAGGGTTCATGCCGATCAGGACAGAGATCAACCCGCTGTCTGCCATGGAAGAGGCGGCGGCGCATGGCCCTGTCGGGGTGCCTGTCATTCAGGCGGCGGGAGCGGCGCTGAAGTTTGCGCGCTGGGAGCCGGACTGTGCGCTTGTTCAAGGGCCATTCAAGGCGATGGTGCCTGCGGTGCTTGAGTATTTTGAACCCGAAATTCTGATTGTGCCGCTGGTTGCTTTTGACCGCAACGGCGGGCGGCTGGGCTATGGCGGCGGGTTTTATGACCGCACGCTGGAGGGCTTGCGCGCCAAGCGCGCAACCTTGGCCATCGGCTTTGCTTTTGCGGCTCAAGAGGCCGAGGGCCTGCCGCTTGAAGCGACAGACCAGCCCTTGGACATGATTGTGACAGAGCGCGGGATTATCAGCGTCTGATACGCGCTTTTCAGGCGCGCCCACCCGCCCACCCCGCGCCCGAAAAGCGCGTCGCCTTCGGCGAGGATATTTTTAGCAAAAAGAAAGAGGGGTTCGGGATGAAGACGCATGTTTTTCGCGCCAAGATCGTCTGGACGGGCAACCTTGGCCAAGGCAATAAAACCTACAAGGGCTATGAACGCTCTTGGGAGGTGCGCACCGAGGGCAAACCTGTGATTGCCTGCTCCAATGATCCGCTTTTGGGCGGAGACCCAAGCCTGCACAACCCTGAAGACATGTTGATCGCGGCGCTCTCGGCCTGCCATATGCTGTGGTATTTGCATCTGGCGCATCAGGCGGGGGTGCTTGTTTCGGGCTATGAAGACGACCCTTTGGGCCATGGTGAAAGCGCCCCAACCGGAGCCGGCCGCTTTGTGGGCGCGACGCTGCGCCCGCGGATTACGGTGGCGGCGGGAACGGACATGGCGCGGGCCGAGGCGCTGCATCACGAGATCGCGCAGGTGTGTTTTATCGCGCGGTCTGTCAACTTTCCTGTGCGCTATGAGGCGCGATACGAGATTGCATAAGGTGCGTCTGCGGCCTATGGGTGCGCTATGAGACTTCTATTTTTAGGCGATGTCATGGGCCGCGCTGGGCGCCGCGCTGTGAGCGAGCGGCTCAAGGGCCTGCGTGAGGCTTGGGGCCTTGATTTTGTTGTGGTCAATGGCGAGAACGCCAGCAACGGCATGGGGCTTTCGGGCGAACATGCCAAGGCGCTGCTTGAGGCAGGGGTCGATTGCCTGACGCTGGGCGACCATGCGTTTGACCAGAAAGACATGTTGCAATTCATTGGCGGGGAGCCGCGCATCATTCGGCCTGTGAATTTTGCCAAAGATGCGCCCGGTGCAGGCGCACGGGTGTTTCAGGACGGGCGCGGGCGCAAAGTACTGGTGGCGCAGGTTTTGGGACAGGTCTTTATGAAGCGCGCGTTTGAAGACCCTTTCGGGCAGATTGATATGGTTCTGAAGAAGCATATTCTGGGCGGCGCTGTGCAGGCGGCTGTTGTGGATGTGCATTGTGAAGCGACCTCTGAGAAGATGGCTATGGGCCACTTCTGTGACGGGCGCGCGAGCCTTGTTGTGGGCACGCATACACATGTCCCGACGGGCGATGCGCAGATCATGCCGAAGGGCACAGCCTATATGACGGATGCTGGCATGTGTGGCGATTATCTGAGCGTGATCGGGATGGAAAAGACCGAGCCGATGCGCCGCTTTGTGACAGGGATGCCCAAGAGCCGCTTTACCCCTGCCAATGAGGAGGCCACGCTGTCGGGTGTTTATGTGGAAACAGATGATCGAACGGGCAAGGCGCTGAAAGTGTCGCCGATCCGTATTGGTGGCCGTTTGCAGCCGGCAGAGCCCTAAGCGGGACGTATGATTTTGGCATCATGCGTGCCGAGGGGACCGGGCCTGATCTTTTCTGCATGTTTTTGCAGCTCCTACAGGATACAGAAGTGCTTGCGGCGCAAGGTCTTGAGCGCGACAATGAGTGACGAGTGAGTAAGGGTAGAGCCACATGGGATTCTTCGAACTGAGCCAGACTGCATCGGCGATCATGACGCTGTGCGTTGTTGTCGGGATGTTTGTGCTGTTTGTGCGTGAGACATACCCCGCCGAGGTGGTGGCGATAGCCGGCGCGGCCTTGATGCTGGCGTTGGGGCTTTTGCCTTATGACAACGCACTCGAGGTTCTGGCCAACCCCGCGCCATGGACGATTGCCGCGATGTTTATTGTGATGGGGGCCTTGGTGCGCACGGGGGCGCTTGAGGCCTTTACCAGCGTTGCCGACAAGCTCGCGGCGACCAATCCGGCTCTCGCGATCGGGCTGTTGATGGGGTTTGTGGTGATTGCATCGGCCTTTGTCTCGAACACGCCTGTGGTGGTGGTGATGATCCCTGTCTTTGTCCAACTGGCCAAGACGATGGGATTTTCGGCCTCAAAGCTGCTGATCCCCCTGTCTTACGCCGCTATTTTGGGCGGCACGCTCACGCTGATCGGGACATCGACCAATCTTTTGGTGGACGGTGTTGCGCGGGCCAACGGGCAGGCGGCGTTTACGATTTTCGAGGTGACGCCGCTGGGCATTGCGCTGGTGATTTGGGGGATGATCTATCTGCGCTTTATTGCGCCGCTTTTGCTGCCTGAGCGTGACAGTATGGCAAGCTTGCTGAGCAACCGCTCCAAGATGAAGTTTTTCACCGAAGCTGTGATCCCGCCCGAGAGCAACCTGATCGGGCGGGAGGTTTCGGGTGTTCAGCTGTTCAAGCGCGATGGCGTGCGCCTGATTGATGTTGTGCGCGGGGATGCCTCGCTGCGCCGCAATCTGGCGGGTGTGACATTGCAGGTGGGCGACCGTGTGGTTTTGCGCACGGAGATGACAGAGCTGTTGAGCTTGCAGCGCAACAAGGAACTCAAGCGGGTGGATCAGGTTTCAGCTGTGGAAACGACGACTGTTGAGGTGCTGATCACACCGGGGGCAAGAATGGTGGGGCGTCAGCTTGGCGCGATGCGCCTGCGCCGCCGTTACGGCGTCTATGCGCTGGCGGTGCACCGGCGCAACCAGAACATCGGCCGCCAGCTGGACGAGCTGATTGTGCGGGTGGGGGATACGCTTCTGCTTGAAGGTGCGCCAGATGACATTCACCGCCTTGCTGCGGATATGGAACTTGTGGAGGTGAACCAGCCGCAAGCGCGGGCCTATCGGCGCGGCCATGCGCCCTTGGCGCTGGCGGTGATGGTGGGGCTTGTCGCTTTGGCGGGGCTTGGTGTTGCTCCGATTTTCCTGCTGGCCATTCTGGCTGTGGCGATTGTGCTTTTGTCGCGCTGTATTGATGCGGAAGAGGCGTTTTCTTTTGTGGATGGGCGTCTTCTGGCCCTGATCTTTGCGATGTTGGCGATCGGGGCGGCTTTGCAGGCCACTGGGGCTGTTGAGATGATCGTGGCGGCGATTGCGCCTGTGCTGTCGATCTTGCCGCCGTTTCTGATCATCTGGGCAATTTATCTGCTGACCTCCGTGTTGACGGAACTGGTGAGCAACAATGCGGTGGCCGTGGTGATCACGCCTGTGGCGATCGGGGTCGCCGACGCGCTCGGGATTGATGCGCGCCCTTTGATTGTGGCGGTGATGGTGGCGGCGAGTGCATCTTTTGCCACGCCGATCGGATATCAGACGAACATGTTGGTCTATGGCCCCGGCGGCTATAAATTTACCGATTTTATGCGCGTTGGTATTCCGCTGAACCTGTCGGTTGGTCTGTTGGCCTCGGCGCTTATTCCACTGCTCTGGCCTCTTTAAGGATGTCGAATTTGGCGAGGCCAAATCCGACCGGCTGGGGGCGCTGCCCCCAGACCCCCGGGATATTTGGGGCAAAAAGAAAGAGCGGCTTGGTGCGCTTCTAGAGCGGCCAGAAGATGAGGATCAGCGGGATGGAGACAGCGACCACGATGATTTCGAGTGGTAGCCCCATGCGCCAGTAATCCCCAAAGCGGTAGCCGCCCGGGCCGAGGATGAGGGTGTTGTTCTTGTGGCCAATCGGGGTGAGGAAGGCCGAGCTGGCCGCCACGGCGACAGCCATGAGGAA
Source organism: Lentibacter sp. (assembly GCF_965658795.1). NCBI lineage: Bacteria > Pseudomonadati > Pseudomonadota > Alphaproteobacteria > Rhodobacterales > Roseobacteraceae > Lentibacter > Lentibacter sp. Next base: position 233,134 of record NZ_CBFHTG010000001.1, read on the forward strand.
CGGGTCGGGGGACACCTCAAGCACGCGTGCCATTTCGATGCCGACGGGGGCTGCAACAATTGTTGTGGCTGTGTTGTTGAGCACGTCGGAGAGCGTCATGGTGACGATCATCAGAACAGTCAGGATGGCCCAAGGGGGCATGGCCTCGGTGAAGGTGAGGAGCGCGCCTGCGAGAAGTTCTGTGCCGCCCGAATTCTCCAAGGCCGCGCCGAGCGGGATCATCGAGCCGAGCAGGACAACCACGGGCCAGTTGATATGGTCATAGAGCTCGGACAGGGGCAGGATCTTGAAGAGAATGTAGGACACGACCACGATGCCAAGGGCGATGGGCAGGTAGACGATCCCGACAGAGGCCGCCGCCACAGCCGCCCCAAAAAGGCCAATGGCAAGCCATGTCTTGCTGTCTTGGGTGACAGCCAGACCACGGTTGGCCAAGGGCAGGCAGCCGAGCCAGTCTGTGACTTCGGCACCGCTGCCTTTGGGCACGAGCAGCAGCAGGATGTCGCCTGGCTGGACTTCGGTTTTGCGGATCTGGCTGGTGATGCGGCGACCCTCGCGGGAAATGCCCATGAGCACCGTTTGTTTGCGCCACGAGAGGCCCACGCTGAGCGCGCTTTTGCCCGCGATGCGGGCTTCGGCTGTGACCACGACCTCAACGAGGTCGAGCCCGTCGCTGGTGGCTTTGAGGCGCTCTTCGCGCTCTTTGTCGGCAAAGGCGAGGCCAAGTGTGGCGCGGAACTCATCAAGCGCATCGGGGGAGGCTTCCAGCACGATGATATCATTGGCCTGCAAGAGTGAGTTGCGCGCCGCGCCATACCGGCGCTTGCCATCCCGCATGAGGCCGAGAATGGCGACATCGGCTTGCTCGGCGGCGTCTTCAAGCTCGGCCAGACGTTTGCCGATGTGCTTTGAGCCGTCGGGCACAGTCAGCTCGGCGATATAGGCGGACATGTCGCCAACGGCCTTGAGCGCGTCATCACGGTTGGGGATGAGCCGCCAGCCGACCAGTGCGACGAAGAGCAGGCCTGCGATGGCCGTGAGGCCGCCAACAGGTAAAAAGTCAAACATTGCAAAAGGCTCGCCCACGGCGTCACCACGAATCGAGGCGATGATGATATTGGGCGGTGTGCCGATGAGGGTTGCCATGCCGCCAAGGATGGTGGCGAAGCTGAGTGGCATCAGGGAAAGCCCCGGCGCTCGGCCCGCCTTGCGCGCGGTCTGGATATCGACAGGCATCAGCAGGGCCAGCGCGGCCACGTTGTTCATGAAGCCCGAGAGGATGCCGCCGACACTTCCCATGATGGCGATATGCGTGCCAAGCGAGCGGGTGCTGTCAACGAGTGTGCGGGTGATCAGATAGATCGCGCCGGAGCGCACAAGCCCTGCTGACACAACCAGAACAAGCGCCACAACGATGGTGGCAGGGTGGCCAAAGCCGTCAAAGGTGTGTTTGGTTTCCACGACACCAAGGACAACGCCGAGCATGAGCGCAGCAAAGGCGACAAGGTCATAGCGCCAGCGGCCCCAGAGCAAGAGGGCAAAAACGCCGCCAAACAGCGAAAACAGAATAATTTGATCTTGTGTCATGGGGAAAGCCTATCGTGGGCGGGGGAGAGGTTCGACGGGAAAAATCGCTGTTTCACGTCTTCTGTGCAATTTGGGCGCCTTTCGCGGCTCGGGCGTGTGCCAAAGGTTGAACAGCACCGTATGGATCACTTATAGAGAGCGCAACACAAGGCATCGTGATCAGGAGCATACCATGGCAGGCCATTCCAAATGGGCAAATATTCAACACCGCAAAGGGCGTCAGGACAAACTGCGCTCAAAGCTGTTTTCAAAGTTTTCTAAAGAGATCACGGTTGCCGCAAAGATGGGCGACCCTGACCCCGAAAAGAACCCACGCCTGCGCCTTGCAGTGAAAGAGGCCAAGAGCCAGTCGATGCCGAAAGACAACATCGAGCGCGCGATCAAGAAAGCGATTGGCGGTGAAGGCGAGGCCTATGAAGAGATCCGTTATGAGGGCTACGGGCCGAACGGTGTGGCTGTGATTGTCGAGACGATGACCGACAACCGCAACCGCACGGCAAGCAATGTGCGTTCGCTGTTTACAAAAAACGGCGGCAATCTGGGCGAGACGGGCTCTGTTGGCTTCATGTTTGATCGCAAGGGCGCTGTGAGCTACCCCGCCAGCGTTGGCGATGCAGACACTGTGATGATGGCGGCGATCGAGGCTGGTGCCGAAGACGTCGAGAGCGGTGACGAAGAGCATATTATCTGGTGTGCCGATACCGACCTGAACGAAGTGTCCAATGCGCTGGAAGCCGAGCTTGGCGAGAGTGACAGCACCAAGCTTATCTGGCGCCCCACGACGACGACGGACATGGGCCTTGAAGATATGCAAAAGCTGATGAAGCTTATTGATGCGCTGGAAGATGATGACGATGTCCAGACTGTCACAACAAACTTTGAGGCCTCTGACGAGGTTATGGCGCAGTTGGGCGAAGAGTAAGCCCCTCTGACACAAGGCGAGATTAAGGGCGTTGGGCTGTCAGTGGCTCCAGCGCCCTTTTTGCTGTGTGACACAATTTGTCTGTGACCTCTGCAAGCGCGGGCGCAAGGATGCGGCTGACTTGCCAGTAGAGGCCCGTATCAAGGCGGCTGTCGGGTTTGAGCTCGACAAGGGTGCCGCGCGCGAGGTGTTCGGCGACAAGGCTCTCCGGATTGAGCGCCCAGCCAAGGCCCGCAAGCGTGGCCTGAACAAAGCCGGTGGTTGAGGGCACAAAGTGCACAGGAGGATGCAGCCCGGCGCTGATGTGGCGCTTGAGCCAGTTCGGCTGGAGCGCATCATTCAGGCTAAAGCGCAGCATAGGAGCCATGGCCATCGCCGCAGGTGTGGCCCCATCGGGTAGCCACTTGTGAATGAACTCCGGCGCGGCGGTTGCGACATAGCGCATGGCGCCGAGCTTGTGCACATTGCAGCCCTGCACGGGGCTTTGTTGGGTTGTGACCGCGGCCATGACCTCGCCGCGGCGCAACCAGTCGGCAGACACGGTTTCGTCATCTACCATAAGCTCAAAGCTAAATTGCCCTGTGTCATCCAATGCGGCGGGCAGCCATGTGGCGAGGCTGTCGGCGTTGACCGCGATGCGGACGCGCTGGGAAGAGTGTGATCTTGGGCCGCCAAGCCCCAAGCTGCGGGCGAGGTCGGCTTCCATCAGCGCGACGGCATCAGCGTGTGCGGCCAGCCTGAGGCCTGCGGCGGTGCCTCGGCAGGGGGTGCTGCGCTCCACCAAGATACAGCCAAAACTGTCTTCCAGCGCCTTCAGCCTTTGGGAAATGGCCGATTGGGTGACGCCAAGAGCCGCTGCGGCTGCTTCAAAGCTGCCTTGACGCAGGATTTCGGCGAGCGCTGCGAGCTGCTTTGTGTCGAGGGACATAAGCCATCCTAATGTTCGTTTAGCTGTATTCGTTTGTTTTATGCGCCTGCCCTCGGTAGGCATAGGAACAAGTCGAGGAGACACAAGAATATGCAGGCTGCAGCAGCTGGTTTTGCCCTTGGGCTTTCGCTTATTTTGGCCATTGGCGCGCAAAACGCTTTTGTGCTGCGCCAAGGTATTCGCCGTGAGCACGTTTTTGCAGCGGTGCTGACCTGTGCCATTTCTGACGCGCTGCTCATTGCCGTTGGCGTGGCCGGGTTTGGCGCGCTGGCCGAAGCGCTGCCGTGGCTTGAGAGCGTAATGCGATATGGGGGGGCTGCATTTTTGGTCTGGTATGGCGCGCACAATTTTCTGGCCGCATGGCGCGGTGGGCAGGCGCTTGAGACAGAGGGGCGTGTGCGCAGCTCGCTAAAAGGGGTTTTGGGAACGGTGTTGATGCTCACCTGGCTCAACCCGCATGTTTACCTTGATACCGTTGTTTTGCTGGGCTCGATTAGCGCGCAATGGGAGAACAAGCTTGGGTTTGCACTTGGTGCGATGACGTCGAGCTTTGTGTTTTTCTTCTCGCTGGGCTATGGCGCGCGGCTTTTGCGACCGTTCTTTGCAAAGCCGCGCTCGTGGCAGATTTTGGATGCTGTTGTCGGCGCAACCATGTGGGCGATTGCGGTGAAGCTCGTTCTCTAAAGCGCGTTTTGCCCTTGCAGGGGGCAGGGCTTCGTGGCTTTCTTAACAGATGAATGAAAAGAACGCCTACCAGCCTGTTATGGGTGTGATCTGGATGCTTGTGACGGGGCTGCTTTTTGTCGCCGTGACGGCGCTTGTGAAGTTCAACGGAACACGCATTCCAGCAGCTGAGTCCGCATTCTTGCGCTACGCTATGGGGCTGGTTTTTCTGATCCCTATGGTTGGCGCTATGCGCAAAGCCCATTTGACCCTGCGCCAGCACAAGCTCTTCTGGCTGCGCGGCATTGCCCACACCGGCGGCGTGACGCTTTGGTTTTATGCCATGGCGCGAATCCCGATCGCGGATGTCACGGCGATGAACTATCTCTCCCCGATCTATGTCACTTTGGGGGCAGCGCTGTTTTTGGGGGAAAAGCTCGCGCTGCGGCGGATCCTGGCCGTTGTCGCGGCACTTGTCGGCGCGCTGATCATTCTGCGGCCAGGCTTTCGAGAAGTTGGGCCAGGGCATTTGGCCATGGTTTTTGCCGCAGTGTTCTTTGCCACATCGTATCTCGTTGCCAAGCTCATGTCAGATGAAACCAACCCCGCTGTTGTGGTGACCATGCTGTCTGTCACTGTGACAGTTGGGCTTGCGCCGCTCGCTCTTGCCAACTGGGTCACACCCACGGCGGGGGAGCTGGCTGTGCTCTTTGCTGTGGCGGCCCTCGCGACGGCGGGGCATTTTACGATGTCGATGGCCTTTGCCGCCGCGCCTGTAACGGTGACCCAGCCTGTCAGCTTCTTGCAGCTGGTTTGGGCTGTGGTTCTGGGCGCGGTTGTTTTCAACGAGGGCATTGACCCTTGGGTCGTGGTCGGTGGCCTTGTGATTATTGGCTCTATTGCCTTTATCACAATGCGCGAGGCTGCGCTGAAACGAAAGATGCGCACACCTGCTGTGCCAGCGACCAAATTCTAACCCTGACAAGGCCTGCGATGGCTGCGCCCTCTCCCTTAGCTTGCGGGGGCGAGAAGGCGGTCGAGGATCGCTGTTTTGGTGATCTGTCCGATGGCAGCACCCTTTTCAACCACCTGAACAGGAGCCTCTTGCGCCCGGAAATGCTCCATCAGCGATGAGAGTTTCGCATCCGCGGCGACAGTGCCTTTTGCGGCTTTTGTCAGGGGTTCCATAACATCTCGTGGTGTCAGAACGCCAAGAGGGTTCATATGGGCGACGAACTCGGCAACATAAGGGTTGGCGGGGTTTGTGTAGATTTCTTGTGGGGTGCCGCATTGCACGATGCGCCCCCCCTCCATGATGGCGATACGGCCGCCCAGCTTGAAGGCTTCGTCAAGGTCGTGTGAGACAAATATGATCGTACGCCCCAGCCGCGCTTGAAGCTCTAGCAGCTCGTCTTGCAGGCGGGTGCGAATGAGCGGATCGAGCGCTGAGAAGGGTTCGTCCATGAGCAGAATAGGGGCGTTTGTGGCAAATGCGCGTGCCAAGCCGACGCGTTGCTGCATCCCGCCTGAGAGCTCTGCGACTTTGCGGTCAGCCCAATCTGTGAGGCCGACAAGCTCAAGCTGTTCGCGTATGATGTCGCGCCGCTCCGGGGCAGCTAGGCCGCCAAACTCAAGCCCGAGGCCGACATTTTCGGCAACGGTACGCCATGGCAGCAGCCCGAACTGCTGGAAGACCATCGAGACTTGGGTGAGGCGCATTTCGCGCAATTCTGCTGCGCTGGCTTGGGTGACCGAGCGCATGCCACCTTGGCCAGACACGCTGACGTTGCCGCGTGCAACAGGGTTGAGCCCGTTGACTGCGCGCAAGAGCGTTGACTTGCCCGAACCTGACAGCCCCATCAGCACAAGGATTTCGCCTTTGGCCACATCAAGGCTGCAATTGTGGACGCCCAGAACCTGGCCTGTTTGGTCTTGGATCTCGGCGCGGCTCTGGCCTGCGTCCATCAAGGGGAGGGCTTTGGCAGGTGTCGGGCCAAAGACGATTGAGACGTTGTCAAAGGAAACGGCTGTTTCGGATGTCATGTTTTTGCCTCCACGCGCAGCATTCTATCAAGGGCGATGGCGACGGCGACAATGACCAAGCCGCTCTCAAAGCCGAGAGAGGCATTGACCGTGTTGAGCGCACGCACCACCGGTACACCAAGCCCGTCTGCGCCAACGAGCGCCGCGATGACAACCATCGACAGGGAGAGCATGATTGTCTGGTTCAGGCCTGCCATGATCTGGGGCAGGGCCGAGGGCAGCTCAACGCGCCACAAGAGCTGACGGGGGGTCGCGCCAAAGGCGCGGGCAGCCTCGATAAGTGTCACAGGGGTGCGGGAAATGCCAAGTTGCGTGAGCCTGATGGGGGCGGGCAAAACGAATATGAATGTGGCCACAAGGCCCGGGACCATGCCAATACCGAACAGAACGATCATCGGGATGAGGTATACAAAGGTGGGGATGGTTTGCATCATGTCGAGCACAGGGAGCATGGCTTGGTATACGCGCGGGCGATGGGCTGCGTAGATGCCGATGGGCACGCCGACGCCCATGCAGAATATGCCAGCAAACAAGATAAGCGCGAGGCTTTCTGTGGCCTCTTCCCAATAGCCCTGATTGATCACAAAGCCAAAGCAGAGCACCACAAGCAAAGTCCGCTTCCAAGAGCGTTGCAGCACCCATGTGAGGGCCGCAAAAAGCGCAACGACTATGAGGGGCGGGGGAAACTGCAAGAGAAAAAGCGCCCCGTCAATGGAGGCGCTGAGGAGGGTTTCAAGCACATCAAACGCGCCACCAAAGCTATCGGTCAGCCAGTCAAAACCTGCCGCAATGGTTTTGCCGATTTCAAGTTTGCCATCGTCATCAATAAGAGTTTGGAGCCATTGCCAGCGCATGAGATCTGTCCTTGGGGCGCTCGGTGCGCTTGTCGGTTTTGAGGTGTATATATCGTGGGTCAAAAAGGCGGGCCATGGTCTGGCCCGCCCAAATCTGCTTTACATGCCAAGAGCCGCTTTGAGGGCTGCTGCCGCGTCGCCACCATCTTTTGTGGTCACGCCGTCAAGCCATGCCATGGCTGCATCAGGGTTGGCTTTGAGCCACGCTGTGGCGGCTTCGGCCGGATCTGCACCATCGTTCAGGATCGCGCCCATGATTTCGTTTTCCATGGCGAGTGAAAACTTGAGGTTGCCCAAGAGCGCGCCGACATTTGCACATTCTTCAACATAGCCTGCGCGTGTGTTGGTGTAGACGGTTGCGCCGCCAAAGTTTGGGCCGAAGTACGCGTCGCCACCTGTCAGATAGCCCATTTCAAAATTGGCGTTCATGGGGTGTGGCTCCCACCCGAGGAAGACGATCGGCTCGCCTTTCTTATTGGCGCGATCCACCTGTGACAGCATGCCTTGCTCGGAGCTTTCGGCCACTTCAAACCCGTTCAGATCAAACGCGTTGCTGTCGATCATGGTTTCGATCAGGCGGTTGCCGTCATTGCCGGGCTCGATGCCGAAAATCTTGTCATCCAGCGCGTCGCGGTGTGTGGCGATATCGGCAAAGTCCTTGATGCCCAAGTCCATCGCGGCCTTGTTGACGGCGAGAGTATATTTTGCGCCTTCGAGGTTTTCGCGCACAGTTTCAACCGTGCCTGCCTCGCGGTAGGGGGCGATGTCGGCTTCCATTGTCGGCATCCAGTTGCCGAGGAACACATCGATATCGCCTTGGGCCATGGCTGTGTATGTGACGGGCACAGACAACAGCTTGATGTCGGTTTCATAACCGAGCGCTTCCAGCACGGTCGTGGTTGCGGCTGTGGTGGCTGTGATGTCAGTCCAGCCAACGTCCGAGAATGTGATTTTATCGCATGCGCCGTCTGCAAAGGCTGATGTGGCTGCAAATAGAGCCATTGTGGATAGGGTGAACTTCAAACTCATTCTTCTTTCTCCTGTTGAGGGCGTTTTTATTGATTGACGCATCAATAAAAACAAAACAATCTCTGCATCGCAACTGAAGAGGCGCTGCAATGCCGAAACTTGGGATGGAGCCTATTCGAAGACAGGCTCTCGTAAAAGCAACTATTGCCGAAATTGGCCAACACGGGACGCTTGATGTGACCGTGAGCCAGATTGCGCGGCGTGCGGGCATGTCGAGTGCTTTGGCGCACCACTATTTTGGCGGCAAAGAGCAGATTTTCGTTGCCGCGATGCGCTATACGATGGGCGTTTATGCGGCGGAAGTACGGGGCGCGCTTGTGATGGCGCAGGGTGCGGCGCAACGCATCGAGGCGATTGTGCGGGCGTCGTTTTCAAGCCGCAACTTTCGCAGTGAGACGGTGGCCGCATGGCTGAACTTTTATGTCTTGGCGCAGGTGTCACCGGAAGCGAAGCGCCTTTTGAACATTTATCACCGCCGCTTGCGCTCTAACCTTGCCCATGCGCTGCGCCCGCTTGTTGGAGACAGGGCCGAGGCCGCAGCGAGCCGCGTCGCGGCTTTGATCGACGGTGTGTATTTGCGCCAATCACTGGGTGAGGCGGAGCCAAACGGCGCACGCGCGCTCGAACAAATCATGGGTTATGTCCAGCTTGAGCTGGGAGAGGTAAAATGACCAAGCCGAATATTCTTATCATCATGGTGGATCAGCTCAATGGCACCTTCTTTCCGGATGGGCCAGCAGAGTGGCTTCATGCCCCCAACTTGAAAAAGCTGGCGGCGCGCTCGACCCGCTTCAAGAACGCCTACACGGCCAGCCCGCTGTGCGCGCCCGGTCGGGCTGCGTTTATGACAGGCCAATTGCCAAGCGCGACCGGGGTCTATGACAATGCGGCCGAGTTTGCTTCAAGTCTGCCGACATATGCCCACCATCTGCGCCGCGCGGGCTATCAGACCTGTTTGAGCGGGAAGATGCACTTTGTCGGGCCTGACCAGCTTCATGGCTTTGAGGAACGGATGACCACGGATATTTATCCGCCCGACTTCGGCTGGACGCCAGATTACCGCAAACCGGGGGAGCGGATCGACTGGTGGTATCATAATATGGGGTCTGTCACGGGGGCAGGCGTTGCCGAGATCACCAACCAGCTCGAGTATGATGACGAAGTGGCCTATCATGCGACGCGCAAGATTTATGACTACGGGCGCGGTCTTGATACGCGGCCTTGGTGCATGACGGTGAGCTTTACCCACCCCCATGACCCCTATGTGGCGCGCAAGAAATACTGGGATTTGTACGAGGATTGCGCGCATCTTCTGCCTGATGTGCCAGCCTTTGACTATGAGGACCACGACCCGCACAGCCAGCGCATTTTTGATGCCAATGACTGGCGCTCTTTTGACATTACAGAAGACAATATACGCCGGTCGCGGCGCGCTTATTTTGCCAATATTTCCTACCTCGATGACAAGGTTGGCGAAATTCTGGATGCCTTGGACGCAACACGTCAGGAGGCGACAATTCTATTTGTCTCTGATCATGGGGATATGCTCGGGGAACGTGGATTGTGGTTTAAGATGAGCTTTCTGGAAGGCTCGGCGCGTGTGCCCATGATGATTGCTGCGCCGCAGATGGCGGCGGGGCTGGTGGAGACGCCTGTGAGCAATATCGACGTCTGCCCCACGCTGTGTGACCTTGCCGGTGTGAGTATGGACGAGGTGATGCCCTGGACGACGGGAGAGAGCCTTGTGAAGCTAGGGCAAGACGGGGTGCGCAAAAGCCCTGTGGCCATGGAATATGCGGCAGAAGCAAGCTATTCGCCATTGGTGTGTTTGCGTCAAGACAAGTGGAAGTATACCAACTGCGCGCTCGACCCCGAGCAGCTCTTTGACCTTGAGGCTGATCCGCATGAGCGCACCAATCTGGCGGGCGAAACCGATGCGGCAGATGTCTTGGAGACGTTTCGCATGATGGCCGCGGAACGCTGGGATCTGGAGGCGTTTGACGCGGATGTGCGCCAAAGTCAGGCGCGACGGTGGGTGGTTTATGAGGCGTTGCGAGAGGGCGGATACTTCCCTTGGGATTACCAGCCGCTGCAAAAAGCCTCCGAGCGCTACATGCGCAACCACATGGACCTCAACGTGTTGGAAGAAAACCAGCGCTTTCCGCGAGGGGAATAAACATGCAAGCAGACTATGTGATTGTCGGCGCAGGCTCTGCGGGCTGTGCCATGGCCTACCGTTTGAGTGAGGCCGGAAAGTCAGTCATCGTGATTGAGCATGGGGGCACAGATGCGGGGCCGCTGATCCAGATGCCTGCGGCGCTCAGCTATCCGATGAATATGAAGCGGTATGACTGGGGCTACATGACGGAGCCTGAGCCGCATTTGGGCGGGCGGCGTCTGGTTGCGCCCCGTGGTAAAGTGGTTGGTGGGTCAAGTTCGATCAATGGGATGGTCTATGTGCGCGGCCATGCGCGGGACTTTGACCACTGGCGTGACAGCGGCGCTGAGGGCTGGGGCTATGCGGATGTGCTCCCCTACTACAAGAGAATGGAAAGCTGGGACGATGGCGGCCACGGTGGCGACCCTGCATGGCGAGGCACAGACGGGCCGCTGCATGTAAGCCGAGGGCCGCGCAAAAACCCCTTGTTTCATGCTTTTGTCGAGGCAGGGCGACAGGCGGGCTACCCTGTGACGGCTGATTACAATGGTGAGCAACAAGAAGGCTTTGGCGCCTTTGAGCAGACGGTGCACAAGGGGCGGCGCTGGTCAGCGGCAAATGCCTATCTTAAGCCAGCATTGGCGCGGGAAAACTGCACGTTGGTGCGCGGTTTGGCGGAGAAAGTCGTGATCGAGGACGGGCGCGCCACGGGCGTGCAGATCAAGCGCGGGGGCAGGAGTGAGGTCATCCATGCGCGTGCGGAGGTGATCTTGGCAGCGAGCGCGTTTAACTCGCCCAAGTTGTTGATGCTGTCCGGCATTGGCCCAGCAGCCCATCTGGCGGAGCACGGGATTGAGGTTGTCGCGGATCGTAAGGGCGTGGGGCAGAATTTGCAGGACCATCTGGAGATGTATATCCAGTATGCCTCCAAGCTGCCGATCACGCTTTATAAGCACTGGAACCTGTTTTCAAAGGCTCTGATTGGGGCGCAGTGGCTCTTTACAAAGACGGGGCTAGGGGCGTCGAACAACTTTGAGAGCTGCGCGTTTATCCGCAGCCGGGCGGGGATTGAGTATCCTGATATTCAGTACCATTTTCTGCCAATCGCGGTGCGCTATGACGGGCAGACTGTGGCCGAAGGTCATGGCTTTCAGGCCCATACCGGGCCAATGCGTTCGGCCTCGCGCGGGGCGGTAACGCTGCGGTCTTCCGACCCTGTAGATGCACCGAAAATTCTTTTTAATTACATGAGTTTGGAGAGTGATTGGGAAGACTTTCGCCGCTGTATCCGGCTGACGCGGGAGATCTTTGGGCAAGAGGCCTTTGCGCCTTATGTGAAGCACGAAATCCAGCCCGGTATGGCCGCCCAGAGCGATGATGAGCTGAACGATGTTATTCGCGAACATGCCGAGAGCGCCTACCATCCCTGTGGTACGTGTAAAATGGGCCGCAGAGAGGACCCTTGGGCTGTGGTCGACCCTGAGTGCCGTGTCATTGGTGTTGAGGGGTTGCGTGTGGCAGACAGCTCGATTTTCCCAAGGATTACAAACGGTAACCTCAACGGGCCGTCTATCATGACAGGTGAAAAAGCGAGCGATCACATCCTCGGGCGTGCGCCTTTGGCGGCGGCCAACGAGGTGCCTTGGGTGCATCCTGAGTGGCGGTCAAAGCAGCGTTAACCCAGTCTTTTTTTCGCGTTGAGCTGACGCCAGCCTGAGCGCATATTAACCAAATGTTAAGAATGGTTAATATCGCATCGGCCGCGCTTTTGGCGTCTCTTCTCTGTGTTCCGGGCTATGGGGCAGCGGATGTGGCAGGGCGTATGGACATTGTGGATGGCGATACCGCTCATGTGGCGGGCCAAACCATACGGTTTTTCGGGATTGATGCGCCTGAGGCTGGCCAGACGTGCCAGAACGCTGATGGAGGTATTTGGGCCTGTGGCAAATGGGTGACCGAGCGCACGCGCGCGCGCTTTCAAGGCAAGCAGGCACGCTGTGTCGAGGTGGATCGCGACCGCTACGGGCGCATCGTTGCGCGCTGTACTGCCGATGGCACAGATGTGGGCCGGTGGCTCGTGCAAGAGGGGCTGGCCTTTGCCTATCGCAAATATGCGATGGACTATGACCTTGATGAAAAGCGCGCCGCGATCACTGATAAGGGCCTTCACGGAAGCCTCGTGCAAGACCCTGCCGCCTTTCGTGCGGCGCGGGTGAACGGGCAGAGCACCGGGCGCGTCGCCCCTGATGCGAGCTGTGCGATCAAGGGCAATATCTCGTCCAAAGGGGTGCGGATCTATCATGTGCGCGGACAGGAGCACTATGAGCGCACGTCGATCAACACAGCCAAAGGCGAGCGCTGGTTCTGCTCTGATGCCGAAGCGCGCGCGGCGGGGTGGCGGAAAGCCAAGCGATAGCCGCGCGCGCGCATGGCGTGCGATTTTTGATTTTTATTGATTGGGATCAAGGTGGGGCGGCGTGGCAGGCCTTAGGCTCTTTTGTGACACATGAACAGGAGACAGAGCATGTCAAACACGCCACACGAACTTCACGAAGAATTCCCAGAATTTGCCAGCAAAGTCGGTGAATTGAAGGCTTCAGATGCGCATTTTGCACGTCTTGCCGAGGAGTATCACGAGATAAACCGCGCGGTGCATCGCGCTGAAACAAATGTAGAGCCTGTTGGCCAGTTTGCCGAGGAAGAGATGCGCAAAAAGCGCGGCGCTCTGAAGGACGAAATCTACAAGATGCTGTCGGCCTAAGCCCTTTTGCAAAGTGATAGACAGGCGGTGGGGAGACCTGCCGCCTTTTTTTGCGGCCCCGTCTGCGCTCAGCCGACTTCGTATGGCAAGACGCCGCGGCTGTCGGGGTTGATGGTGAGGCGGCGCTCCAGCGGGGGCACAGACCGCTGGTGGCAGTTGGTGCGCTCGCAAATGCGGCACGAAATCCCGATGGGTTCAAAGCTCTGACGCTCGCTCACATCCAGTCCGTCAGCGTAGACGATCTCGCTGGCATGCGCGACATCGCAGCCAAGGGCGATGGCAAAGCGGCGGGTGGGTGCGCCGAACTGTCCACCCGTTTTGCTCACGTCACGCGCGATAGAAATGTAGCGCACGCCATCGGGTGTTTCGGCAAGTTGGCGCAGAAAGCGGCCCGGTGTCTCAAACGCGCGGTGCACGTTCCAGAGCGGACAAGCGCCGCCGAAGCGCGCAAATTGCAGCCGCGTGGCGGAGTGGCGTTTGGTGATTGTGCCTGCCTGATCGACGCGCACGAAGAAGAACGGCACACCCTTGGCGCCCGGGCGCTGGAGCGTGGAGAGGCGGTGCGCCACCTGCTCGATAGAGGCCCCGAAGCGGCGCGCGAGCATTTCCAGATCATGCCGTGTTTCGCGCGCGGCGGCGAGAAAGGCGGTGTAGGGCATGAGCGCGGCCCCTGCGAAGTAGTTTGCAAGGCCGATTTTGGCGATGGTGCGCGCCTCGGGCGACTGGAAACGCGCCAGATCAAGGGTGGCCTCTATGAGCTTGTTTTGTTTGAGAAGCGCCAGCTGTAGCAAGAGCTGGAAGTTGCGTGTGCCAAGGCTTGAACGCGTGGAAAGCGTGAGCGTGCGCGTTTCGCGGTCAAAGTTGCGCAGCTCGGCGCGGTCAAGCTCGTGGACAGTGATGCCTTCATCGCGCAGGGCGCGCACGGCTGTTTGGCGGATATCGCTGCTTTGGGCGGCAAAATGCTCGGCGGCGCGATCCACAGCATCAATGTAGTTGTCACAATAGTGAAAGAAGTCACGCACCTCATCCCATGGGCTGGCTTGGGGGCGGGCGTCTTCGCGCCCCAGTGCTTCGTCAAGCGATGCAAGGCGCTCATGGGTCTGGCGGTAGGCGTTGTGGAGGGCCAGAAAGGCCCGCGCAAGACCCGGTGCATTGGACGCGGCGAGGCGCAAGTCGGCCAGCGGGGGCGGGTCATCGGCAAAGACGGGGTCTGCCATCGCTTCGCGCATATCCGAGACAAGGCGCTCGCTGTCAGCCGAGGTGAGCTCGGTCACATCAAAGCCGAATTCCTGCGCAAGGCCCAGAACAACCGTGGTTGAGACGGGGCGCTTGTTGTTCTCCATCTGGTTCAGATAGGGCAGGGAGACGCCGAGCTTCTGGGCGAAATCCTTCTGGGTGAGGCCAAGGCGGTTGCGGGTTTCGCGCAGCTTGGCACCTGCGTAGAGTTTTTGCTGGGGCATGAGGCGACCCTGTAAGGTTTGCAAATTAGCTTGGCTGACACTGTGCCTTTGCAAAGCCTGTCTGGCAAGCTCTGGATACGTGTTTGCGCAAAACCTTTGTCAGCCGCTCTATGAGAGGTGCAGGCGCTTTTCGCGGCGGTTGACCAGCATGATGACGCCAAGAGCCGCCACGCAGCAGAGCATCATCAGGGTGATAAGCGGCAAGTCTGTTGAGCCGGGTTTGAGCAAGGCACCTGCGATGGCCGAGAGGGCTGCGCCGCCCCCGATCATGATGGCGCTGCCAAGGCCTGCGGCTGTTCCTGCGAGATGTGGGCGCACCGAAAGCATTCCGGCCTGGGCATTGGGGATGACCATCCCGTTGCCGATCCCGAGGATCATGACGCAGCTGAAGAAGGCCGCGGGAGAGCCTGCGCCCGAGAGGCTCAAGAGGAGAGCAGGCAAAAGCGCTGTTGCGCAGATCACATTGCCCCAAAAGATCATCGCGTTGATGCCGATGCGCGCCGAAAAGCGGGCTGTGATGAAATTGCCGACGAAGTAGCCGGCCCCCGGGGCTGCGAAGTAAAGCCCGAGCTGATCAGGGGAGAGGCCGTAGACCTGAACGCCCACAAAGGGCGCGCCGCCGAGGTAGGCAAAGAATGCACCCGACGAGAGAGCCGAGGCCATGCAATAGCCCCAGAAGCGCGGCGATCTGAGCAGCTCGGGATACTCGCCAAACTGCTGGCGCAGCGTGTTGGTGCTTGGGGCGGCGGTCTCGGCCAGATCAAACCATGTCACCACAAAGAGCGCGATGCCGCAGGCAAAGAGCATCCAGAAGCTGGCGTGCCAGCCATACCAGACCTCAAGGATACCGCCGATTGCGGGCGCAATCATGGGGACGAGCGACATGCCCATGGTCACATAGCCGATCATCGAGGCGGCTTGGTCTTGGGGGTAGATGTCGCGCACGACGGCGCGCGCCAAGACCATGGCGACAGCGATGACGGCTTGGAACATCCGGAAGACCATGAAAACTTCGGCATTTGGCGCCATGAGGCAGCCGAGAGTGGCGAGGTTGAACAGCCCCAAGCCCCACAAGATCACGATGCGGCGGCCGTATTTGTCGGAGATCGGGCCAATGAAAAGCTGCAAGAACCCGTTGATCGCCAGATAGAGCGCCACCGAAAGCTGCATGAAGGCGTATTCGGTGTTGAAGTAGGCGGTCATCCCGTCGAGAGAAGGCAGGAAGATGTTCATGGCGAGCGCTGACAGGCCTGTCAGGCAGACGAGCGTCATGATGTGGGGCGGTGTCGTTCTGTCAAAGAAGCGACTCTTGGGGAGCATTTGCATTCTCAAAGGCCTAGGCCTCGATTTTGGCAAAGTCCAGATGGCGCGGGCAGGCCGTTGCGTTATTTGCAGTTATGCAATTAGCCAATAATATTCGGAGTATAGTTTGCAAATTTGCCGCTTTGAGCTTTTGAGGAGGCTTGCAAGCCTGTATAGACAGGTAAAACCATAAGGGGACGTATGATGAAAGACATTCTCCAGAAGCTCGAAGAGCACCGTGCACAAGCGCGCCTTGGCGGCGGCGAAAAGCGGATCGCGTCGCAGCACAGCAAAGGCAAGCTCACAGCGCGTGAGCGGGTCGAGCTCTTGCTTGATGAGGGCAGTTTTGAAGAATTTGACATGTTCAAAACGCACCGCTGCACCGATTTTGGCATGGAAAAGCAAAAGCCTGCTGGCGATGGCGTCATCACGGGCTGGGGCACGATCAACGGCCGTATGGTTTATGTCTTCTCTCAGGACTTCACGGTTCTGGGCGGCTCTGTGTCGGCGACACATGCCGAGAAAATCTGCAAGATCATGGATATGGCGATGCAAAATGGCGCGCCTGTGATCGGGATCAACGACTCAGGTGGGGCGCGTATTCAGGAGGGTGTCGATAGCCTTGCAGGCTACGGCGAAGTCTTTAAGCGCAATATTCAAGCCTCTGGCGTTGTGCCGCAGATCAGCTTGATCATGGGCCCATGCGCTGGTGGCGCGGTGTATTCACCGGCGATGACTGACTTTATCTTTATGGTCAAAGACAGCTCCTACATGTTTGTGACCGGGCCTGACGTGGTCAAGACCGTGACCAACGAGCAAGTGACAGCGGAAGAGCTGGGCGGTGCATCGACTCACACGAAAAAGTCTTCTGTCGCGGATGCGGCGTTTGAAAATGATGTCGAGGCCATCGCCGAAGTGCGCCGCCTTGTTGATTTCTTGCCGATGAACAACAAGGAAAAGCCGCCTGTGCGCCCGTTCTTTGACGAGCCGCACCGTGCGGAAGCCAGCCTTGATACGCTGATTCCCGAGAACCCGAACCAGCCTTACGATATGAAAGAGCTGATCTTGAAGATCGCCGATGAGGGCGATTTTTACGAAATTCAGGCCGATTTTGCGGGCAATATCATCACGGGGTTCATGCGCCTTGAAGGCCAGACCGTGGGCGTTGTTGCCAACCAGCCGATGGTTTTGGCAGGCGTGCTGGATATTGACAGCTCGCGCAAAGCCGCGCGGTTTGTCCGCTTCTGTGATTGCTTTGAAATTCCGATCCTGACGCTTGTGGATGTGCCGGGCTTCCTGCCCGGAACGGGGCAGGAGTATCGCGGTGTGATCAAGCACGGGGCGAAGCTTCTGTTTGCCTACGGTGAAGCGACTGTCCCCAAGGTGACAGTGATCACGCGTAAGGCCTATGGTGGCGCTTATGTTGTGATGAGCTCAAAGCACCTTCAGGGTGACTTCAACTACGCTTGGCCAACATCGGAAATCGCGGTGATGGGTGCCAAGGGCGCAACAGAGATTATCCACCGCGCCGATGCGGGCGATGCGGAGAAGATCGCGCAGCATGCAGCAGACTATGAAGAGCGCTTTGCGAACCCCTTTGTGGCGGCTGAGCGTGGCTTTATCGACGAGGTGATCATGCCGCACAGCACACGTAAGCGTGTCAGCCGTGCCTTTGCGAGCCTTCGCAACAAAAAGCTCTCTATGCCGTGGAAAAAACACGACAATATTCCGCTGTAAGGGCCAATTGATGCGCGCGTCTTTCTCTTCCTTGCTGGCTACAGGTTTGGCTCTTTCGGGCCTGCCTGCGGCTGGGCAAAGCCTGCCGAGCTTGCCTTCGGGGCTTTCGCCGGAGCTGCTGGAAGAGTTTGTTGAGGTGAAACCTGACGGCATGTTTACCTATGCGCGCTTTCGGTTTGTTGTGCCGGAGCTGGGGCAGGAGGCTGGGCAGGGGTTTGACGCGTTGGTGGATGATTTTATGACGTTGTGTCAGGATTATGCTGTGCCCCGACTTCAAGGAAACCCCGAAACGATTGACCGCGTGATGATATCTTACTCGGATAAACCTCTGGAGTTTGGTGTCAGTGACGCGGGTGTTGTGCAGTATTTTGAGCAATTTACGCTTCAGGACGGTGTCTGCATATGGGAGCAGTTTTGATGCAACCACAACATATTGCGACCTTAGGCTCAGCCGATGTGGCATTAGCTGCATTCGCGCCACAGAGTGGCATGATCGCGCCGGGAAGATATTGGAAATCCTGCAAATCTGCTATGATGCGCGGATGCGCTCCCGTTGGAGCGCGCATCTCGTATGAGAGGCAGGACGCGGAGAACTCTCCGCTCATGTCAGAGCAAAATGACAGGAGTAAACAATGTCAAAGACACTTAAAGCCCTTTGTGCCCTCGGCCTCGTGGCCACTGTATCAGCCTGCGGCAGCAGCTCGACACCTGACGACACCTATGTCGTCGTTGATCCGGCGCCCATCTCGGTTGAGCCATCCTACACCGGCAAGTACAAATAAGAGTTTCAGAGGGCGGGCTTTGCGGCCCGCCTTCGCCCCGACCGCTTTTTTTGATGAACCCTCACAGAAGGAGGAGGCATCATGCTAAAGCACCGTGGCTTCCCTGGCCGGCTTTCCGGCACCGACTTCCAGTTTGTTATCCGCCGCGCCAACCCGCGAGGCGTGACGCCCATTACAACGCGCGAGCGCTTCCGCGACCGCAGGCCTGCGGACAAGCGCGCCGATGTGGCCTTTATGGCAGCGCTTTGGGCGCATTTCGGCGATGAGCCCTTTGAGCGCGGAAACCTTGATGCAGGGCGTATCTCGTGGCTGTTCGGCCGTGAGGTTGTCGCCGCAGAAGATCCGTTTGACCCTGCAAGCTACGATGCGCTTCTGCGGATCAATGTAGAGGCTGCGCAGGTCGCTTTCCCTGATATCTTTGACGGCACTTATGTTGAAGAGGGGCAGGCATGATTTTGCCGAGCCAATCTGTATTTGAGCAGGGAACAGCTCAGTTCGGAGCGGTTCCGGACGTGCCTCTTTCGCCGCAGGCAGGCCTGTGTAATGCTCAGAATGTGATGGTTGCCCGACCTCGGGCGCAGAGCGGTTGCTCTGCCCGTTACCCTTCCTCTGCAGGGCGTCGCGGCTGCCCCCAACGTCGCGCGTCCTGCTTTTTTTCGGCCACAGGTGGCAAGAAGTCGCCGTCTGCGAGTTTGGCACTGCGACGCTTTATGCCTAATCTTTGGAGCATAGGAGCCGCGCAGACGGCTCTGAACAAACCAAAGCGAGGCAAAGAGACATGCGAAGATTTACAAAATACGTTGCAGCCCTCAGTGCGGCTGTGCTGCTCAGCGGATGCGGTGACACCTTTGGCGAGCAAGCCCTCATGGGCAGCGGCGCAGGTGTTGCAGCGGCCGCAGTCACCAAGGGCGATCTTGCCACCGGTGCGCTCATCGGCGCGGTTGGCAACGTTGCCTACTGCCAGACATACCCGTCCCGTTGCTAACGGCGTAGCGGGCGCCCTTTCGGGGGCCAAAACCTATCAGAAGCCAGCTGCGGAGTGCTCCGTGGCTGGCTTTTTTCGTGACCAGATACGGGTGCAAACCAGACCCGCTCGAGCCATAAAGGGGACAGACCATGTTTAAGAAGATCCTGATTGCAAACCGGGGCGAAATTGCATGCCGCGTGATCAAGACAGCCAAGAAGATGGGCATCAAGACGGTTGCTATCTACTCGGATGCGGACCGTCAGGCGCTGCATGTGCAGATGGCCGATGAAGCGGTGCATATCGGGCCAGCGCCTGCAAACCAGTCCTATATTGTGATCGAGAACGTGATGCGCGCCGTCAAGGAGACAGGCGCGGAGGCGGTTCACCCGGGCTATGGCTTTCTTTCGGAGAACTCGAAGTTTGCCGAGGCGCTTGACGCGGCTGGCGTTGCTTTTATCGGGCCACCTGTCGGCGCGATCGAGAAGATGGGCGACAAGATCACTTCAAAGAAGATCGCCCAAGAAGCAGATGTGAGCACAGTGCCCGGCTACATGGGCCTGATCGCGGATGCCGATGAGGCAGTGAAAATCTCCAACGAGATCGGGTATCCTGTGATGATCAAGGCCTCCGCGGGGGGCGGCGGCAAGGGCATGCGGATCGCGTGGAGCGATACAGAGGCGCGGGAGGGCTTCCAGAGCTCCAAGAACGAGGCGGCCAACTCTTTTGGGGACGACCGTATCTTCATTGAGAAGTTCATCACACAGCCACGTCATATCGAAATTCAGGTGCTCTGCGACAGCCATGGCAACGGTATCTACCTTGGCGAGCGCGAATGCTCTATCCAGCGGCGTCAGCAAAAAGTTGTCGAAGAAGCGCCAAGCCCTTTCCTTGATGAGACCACCCGCAAGGCGATGGGCGAGCAGGCCGTGGCTCTGGCCAAAGCTGTTGACTACGCCAGCGCAGGCACGGTTGAATTTATCGTGGATGGCGCGAAGAATTTTTACTTCCTTGAGATGAACACGCGCCTTCAGGTGGAACACCCTGTGACGGAGCTGATCACGGGTGTTGACCTTGTGGAGCAGATGATCCGCGTGGCGTATGGCGAAAAGCTTGCCATGGCGCAGGACGATGTGAAGCTGACAGGCTGGGCGATTGAAAACCGTCTGTATGCCGAAGACCCTTACCGTGGCTTCTTGCCTTCGATTGGCCGCCTTTCACGCTACCGCCCCCCTGCGGAGACGGCCTCTGGCCCGCTTCTTGAGCAAGGAAAATGGCAGGGCGATGCGCCGGCAGGCGACTTTGCGGTGCGCAACGATACGGGCGTCTATGAAGGCGGCGAGATCAGCATGTATTATGATCCGATGATCGCGAAGCTCTGCACATGGGCCCCCACGCGCGCCGAGGCCATTGCCCACATGCGCGACGCGCTTGACGGGTTTGAGCTGGAAGGGATCGGCCACAACCTGCCGTTCCTGAGCGCGGTGATGGACCATGATATTTTCATCAAAGGCGAGATGACGACCGCCTTTATTGAAGAGCAGTATCCTGAAGGGTTTGTCGGGGTCGAGCTTGGTGATGATGCACTGCGCGCGATTGCGGCGAGTGCGGCCGCCATGCACCGTGTGGCCGAGATCCGCCGGACCCGTGTCTCCGGGCGGATGGACAACCACGAGCGGGTTGTTGGCACAGATTGGGTTGTCAGCCTTCAGGGGCAGGACTTCCCTGTCACTATCGAGGCTGACAAGGCGGGCTCAACGGTGCGCTTTGAAGATGGCGCGTCTTTGCGTGTGGCCTCTGACTGGACACCCGGTGACCAGCTCGCGCGCCTGAGCGTGGGGGAGGGCGGCCTTGTTCTCAAGGTTGGCAAGATTTCGGGGGGCTTCCGCATTCGCAGCCGTGGCGCTGACCTGAAGGTGCATGTGCGAACCCCACGCCAAGCCGAACTGGCCAAGCTGATGCCTGAGAAGGTTGCGCCTGACACATCCAAGATGTTGCTGTGCCCGATGCCGGGACTGATCGTGAAGATCGACGTGGCCGAAGGCGAGGAAGTGCAGGAAGGCCAAGCGCTTTGCACAGTCGAAGCCATGAAGATGGAAAACATCTTGCGCGCCGAGCGTAAGGGCACCGTGGCCAAGATCAACGCAGGCCCGGGCGACAGCTTGGCTGTGGATGAAGTCATCATGGAGTTTGAATAAGCTTTATGCCCCAAGGCCCCACATATGCGTCAAGAAAGCCGAAAGGTTTTGACGCTAGTCTGAGCAAGGTTCGGCCTTGTTTGGAGGGGCTTTGGTATGTTCAAACTTCTGATGTGGCTGACGGGGCTTATGCTCTTGGCGAGCTGCGATCTGGATACGGAAGAGAATGTGAAGGCCCAACTGGCCTCACGACTCTACCTGCTGGATACGATGCATTTCTCCTCCAAGGGGACATGCACCGCAGCGGTCTTTACGCTGGCTCTGGGCGAGTTTCGCAAACCCTATTTCACCGCCGATACATTGGAAACGGCGATGGAGCGGGTGCGCGGGCAGAAAGACGTTCTGTTTGCGCTCAAGGGTCTGACACCTCACGAGGTGACAGAAGCGATCATGAGCCGCGATCTTTCAAACGGGTTGGGGCTGATCTCGTCAGGGATCGGGCCTGCACGCGACTGCATGGACGCACGCATCTCGCGCGGGTACTACCGCGTGCTGATGTCAGAAAAGACGCAGATGGTGTATCTGCCCGAAGAGAACGCGCTGCTCTTGCTCTATCCCCCCGAAAAGCTGGCATTTTTCCTGCGCGGAAACGTCTAGCGCGTCAGCTGCCGTCGGTACGCCTGTCGCGCACTTCTTGCTGGCGCTGGGGAAGTTTGTCGATTGAGCGGGAAATCTCGCGCACATCCCAAGGCAGGGGTTTGCGCAGATATACCTGCCCGTCTTTGCCAACAAGCATCAGCATAAAACCACGTGGGCGGTATTTGGTGCGCAAGGTGCTGTTGAGCGCGGGCTCTGCATCAAGCACGATTTTGACATCACGCTCTGTCAGCTCTGCGGGGCGTTCGGCCAAGAGGTCGATTTGGTCAATGAACCTTGGGTCAGCTTCACTGTCTGCGAAGACAATGATCAGCCGATTTGTCCATAAAAAGCGAGATAAATCGGCGTCTTCGGCCGCCACGAGCATGTCTTGCGGCAGCGCGGAGCGTGGGCTTTCAGCCTGCGCCAGACTTGCGAAAAATACTGCAATTCCAAAGCTTAAGATGCGTAGCATAAGTCCTCCTGCTGAGCATGATATAGGCCGTTTGAACGGGTTTACGACAAAAAAAGAGCGCAGGGCGCTTTTTTTGGCTCTGTTAAACGCTTGCTCAGCATCGCTGGGCCACACTCTTCCCCAAAGAAATGGCTCTGCTCGCACAGGCGCGCAGGCCGAATTGGGGCTGAGCAAAATGCAGATTATCTTTCACATTGGGGCACACCGCTGCGCCACGACAACGTTTCAACACTATCTGCGCAGCCATACAGCCGAGCTGCGTGAGGCGGGGCTAGGCTTTTGGGGGCCGCAACGCCTGCGCGATGGCGGGCTGTTTGATGGCCTCTATGCGGGGCCAAATGGCGAGGTGCCGGAGGCCGCGATCGAGGCGGCAAAACCAAGGATTGCGAGCGCTCTGGCGGTTGCGCGGGCGCGGGGCGTTCGCACGCTCCTGATCAGTGAAGAGAATGCGCTTGGCTCGGTTAAGGGAAATATTCGCCGCCGTGCGCTCTATCCTGATGCGCTGATGCGCTTGCGAGGCTTTGCAAAGGCGATTGAACACCCGATTGACCGAGTGATGATGGGCGTGCGCCCGCTGGATGGCTATTGGGCCTCAGCACTGGCCTATGCGGTGAAGCGGGGCAACTTGCCTCCACAAGAGAGCCAGCTTGCGGCGATCACCGACGCGTCGCGCAGCTGGCGCGATGTGGCGTGTGATGTGGCCGAGGCGTTCGAGGGCAGCGAGATCGAGCTGCACAGCTTCACCGACTTTGCCAGCGCACCCGATGCGCGGCTGGCGCGCGCGCTGACGTGTAACGCGCCATTGCCCAAAGTGGCAAAGGACGTGAGGCTAAACCAAGCCCCCGATCTGGGCGCCTTGCGGGCCTGTTTGGCCGCGCGGGGCCATCATGCCCGTGACCTGCCAAATGGTGAGGGGCGCTGGCAGCCCTTTACCCGCGCCCAAAGCGCTGTGCTCGCCGAGCGCCATGCCGATGATGTGTTTTGGTGCGTGGCCGGTGCGGGCGGTATTGCCAAATGGATTGACAGAAAAGAGCCGAGAGAAGCAGGCATAAGCCTGACCGCGGCAGCAAGAAGAGGACATATCTATGACCAAACGCGAAGAATGGGCCACGCGAGCTGAAAAAGAGCTGCGCGGACGGGAGCTGAAAGACCTGACATGGAAGACGCTCGAAGATATCGAGGTGAAGCCTGTCTATTTTGAGGAAGACCTTGAAGGCATGAGCCACCTCGGCACGATCCCGGGGTTTGAGCCTTTCACACGTGGTGTGAAATCAACCATGTACACAGGCCGCCCTTGGACGATCCGCCAATATGCGGGTTTCTCAACGGCTGAAGAGAGCAACGCCTTTTACCGCAAAGCGCTTGCGGCGGGGCAGCAGGGGGTCTCTGTTGCGTTCGACCTTGCGACCCACCGTGGCTATGACAGCGACCACCCTCGCGTTGTGGGCGATGTGGGCAAAGCCGGTGTGGCGATTGACTCGGTTGAGGATATGAAACTCCTCTTTGACGAGATCCCGTTGGATAAAGTCTCGGTCTCGATGACGATGAACGGCGCGGTCATTCCGATTTTGGCGAGTTTCATCGTGACAGGGGAAGAGCAGGGGCATGACAAATCTGTTCTGTCAGGCACCATCCAGAACGATATTCTCAAAGAGTTCATGGTGCGTAACACCTACATTTACCCGCCAGAGCCAAGCATGCGGATCATTTCGGATATCATCGAGTATACCTCAAACGAGATGCCGAAGTTCAACTCGATCAGCATCTCGGGCTACCATATGCAGGAAGCCGGCGCGAACCTTGTGCAGGAGTTGGCCTACACGCTGGCGGACGGGCGCGAGTATGTGCGCGCGGCGATTGAGGCTGGCATGGATGTCGATAAGTTTGCGGGGCGTCTGAGCTTCTTCTTTGCGATTGGCATGAACTTTTTCATGGAGGCCGCAAAGCTGCGCGCGGCGCGCTTGCTCTGGCACCGCATCATGACAGAATTTGACGCCAAATCAGAGCGCTCCAAAATGCTGCGCACCCACTGCCAGACATCGGGTGTGAGCTTGCAAGAGCAAGACCCCTACAACAACGTCATCCGCACGGCCTATGAAGCTATGGCCGCGGCGCTTGGTGGCACGCAGAGCTTGCACACCAATGCGCTGGATGAGGCGATTGCGCTGCCCACAGAGTTTAGCGCGCGCATTGCCCGCAACACCCAGCTGATTTTGCAGGAAGAAACCGGCGTTACCAATGTCGTCGACCCGCTGGCTGGCTCATACTACGTGGAAAGCCTCACAAACGAGCTGGCCGAGAAGGCTTGGGCGCTGATCACCGAAGTGGAGGAGATGGGCGGTATGACCAAGGCCGTGGCCTCCGGGATGCCCAAGCTGCGCATTGAGGAAAGTGCGGCGCGCCGTCAGGCCAAGATTGACCGTGGCGAAGAGGTTATTGTTGGCGTGAACAAATATCGCCTCGCCAAAGAAGACGCGATCGACATTCTGGATGTGGACAACGTTGCGGTGCGTGAAAGCCAAGTGAAGCGGCTTGCCAGCATTCGTGCCAGCCGGGATGAAGCCGCTTGCACCGCTGCTCTTGCAGAGCTGACGCGTCGTAGCAAAGAGGGCGGCAACCTGCTTGAAGCCGCCGTAGAGGCCGCGCGTGTGCGCGCCTCGGTTGGAGAAATCAGCATGGCAATGGAAGAAGAGTTTGGCCGCCACCGCGCGGAAGTCAAAACACTCGCTGGTGTTTATGGCGCAGCGTATGAAGGCGATGAGGGCTTTGCCAAAATACAGGCCAGCATCGAAGCCTTTGCAGAGGAAGAGGGCCGCCGCCCACGCTTGCTTGTGGTGAAGATGGGCCAAGACGGCCATGACCGTGGCGCAAAAGTCATCGCCACTGCCTTTGCCGACATCGGCTTTGATGTGGACGTTGGCCCGCTTTTCCAGACACCCGAGGAAGCTGCGCAAGACGCGATTGACAACGATGTGCATGTGATCGGGATTTCATCACAGGCTGCAGGCCACAAAACTTTGGCCCCACAGCTTATTGAAGAGCTGAAAGCCAAAGATGCAGGCGATATCATTGTGATTTGTGGTGGGGTGATCCCGCAGCAAGACTATGATTTCCTCAAGAACGCCGGTGTGAAAGCGATCTTTGGACCTGGAACAAACATTCCTGATGCAGCCGAAGATATCCTGCGGATCATCCGCGAAACGCGCCGGTAAGGCCTGATGCGCTACGCATTTGATCACCTTGTGATCGCGGCAGAAACGCTTGAAAGCGGTGTCGTCTGGGCTGAAGAGCGCCTTGGCGTGCCGCTGCAAGCGGGCGGGAAACATGCGCGCTATGGCACGCATAACGCGCTCTTGGGGATGGCGGACGGGCTATACCTTGAGGTGATTGCCGTAGACCCCGAGGCAGACGCGCCCCACGGGCCACGCTGGTTTGGCCTTGATGGCTTTGACGGTGCGCCACGGCTGGTCACTTGGGTGTGCAGCGCTCAAGGCTTGGCCGCAGCGCCTCTTCCAGAGGGGTTTGACCATGTTGTCGGTCTCACGCGCGGTGATCTGGCTTGGGATATGGCCGAAGCTCGGGGCGGTGTGTTGCCCTATGATCAGTGCCACCCTGGCCTGATTGATTGGGGCACCACACCACACCCTGCGACGCGGCTGGCCCCTTCGGGGCTTGAGCTGATGCGGCTTGAGCTTGGCCACCCTGAGGCGGCTGGCCTCAAAGACGCGCTCGCGCCACTTCAGGATGCGCGCGTGCAGATCCTCCAAGCCCGCAATCCGCAGCTGAAAGCAACTTTACGGGGCGCGGGCGGGCAGGAGATAACGCTGTGAGTGTGCGGCCAGCGCGCCAGAGTGATGCTGCGCTGATCGCCTCGATCTGGAACGCTATTATCCGCGATACGCTGGCGACATTTACCACCGCTGAAAAGGATGCAGGCGCCCTAGCTGAGTTGATCGAAGCTGAGCCACACCGCTGGTGGGTGGCCGAGCATGCGGGGCAAGCTGTTGGCTTTGCGTGTTTCTTTCAGTTTCGTGGTGGGCCGGGCTATGCGCATTCGATGGAATACACCATTCACCTTGGCGCAGCGGCGCGCGGGCTGGGGCTCGGGCGCGCTTTGCTTGGGGCTGTCGAGGCCGCGGCACGCGCTGAAGGTGCGCATTCGCTCTATGGTGGGGTGAGCGGGGCCAACCCTGAGGGGCAGGCGTTTCATGAGCGGGTCGGGTTTGAACGCTTGGCCATTTTGCCCGAGGTCGGGCGCAAGGCCGGCCAGTGGCTTGATTTGCATCTTTATCACAAATTTCTCTGATTGCGCCCTGACACTCCGAGCCGCGCGCGGTAGGATTGGCCCATGTCGATTTGGAGCCGAATAACCGCTGCCGTTTCTGCGCTGTCACAGGGGGAGCCCTTGAGCGCGGTTTTTGCGCAGCTGCGCACGCCGCCAGAGCGCTCGATTGCCTTTACAATCGCGGTGATTGCGCTTGGGGCGAAGATGGCGAAGGCCGATGGCCTTGTGACGCGTGACGAGGTTATGGCCTTTCGCGAAGTGTTTCAGATTGCGCAGGAAGACGAGGCCGATGCGGCGCGGGTGTTTAACCTTGCGCGCCAGGATGTTGCCGGATTTGAAGACTATGCCGAGCGTGTGCGCGAGATGTTTGGCCAAGGCCACGGCGCGCTCTGCGACCTGCTTGAAGGCCTGTTTCATATTGCCATGGCCGATGGCCGCTATCACCCGAATGAAGACGAGTTTTTGCAGGCGGTGGCCGATATCTTCGGGCTTGGGGAGCGGGAGTTTCGCCAGATCAGAAGCCGCTTTGTGCCCGAGGCAGAAGCCGACCCCTACAGTGTTTTGGGGGTCAGCCCGGAGGCCACAATGGACGAGCTGCGCAAGGCATGGCGCGCGCATATACATGAGAGCCACCCCGACAGGCTGGTGGCGCGCGGCCTGCCTGAAGAGGCGGTCAAAATGGCCGAAAAGCGGATGGTCGCGATCAACCGCGCTTGGAAAGAGATCAAGGACGCCCGAGGCTGATGCGCATTGCGACGTATAATGTCGAGTGGTTCAACAGTCTTTTTGATGATGATGGCAAGCTGCTGATGGATGAGGGCTGGTCGGGGCGTCACGATGTGACCCGCGCGCAGCAGACAGAGGCGCTTGGCGTGGTTTTTGCAGCGCTTGATGCGGATGCGATCATGGTGATCGAAGCGCCAGACGAGAACCGCAACCGCCAGACAGCAAGGGCGCTGGAGGGCTTTGCCGCGGCCTTTGGGGTGCGGGCGAACTCCACATTGATTGGCTTTCAAAACGATACCCAGCAAGAGATTGCGCTGATGTATGACCCTGCTGTGCTGACTGTTCGGCACGCGCCACAAGGCGGGGAGAGCGGCAAGAAAGGCTCAGGCCAAGCGCCGCGTTTTGACGGCACCTTCCGGATCGACCTTGATGTGGACGCCAAGGAAGACCTCGTGCGCTTTTCCAAGCCGCCCCTTGAGGTGGAGGCGGTGACAGCTTCGGGGCAGGTTCTGCAGCTGATCGGGACGCACCTCAAGTCAAAGGCGCCCCACGGAGCGCGCAACGAACACGAGGCGATGAAACTGTCGATCCAGAACCGCCGCAAGCAGCTGGCACAAGCGATTTGGCTGCGCCAACGCGTGGAAGACCACCTGAGCGCGGGGGAGAGCCTGATGGTGCTGGGCGACCTCAACGATGGCCCCGGCCTTGACCAATATGAGGGGCTTTTCGGGCGCTCGTCGGTCGAGATTATCCTTGGGGAGACGGGGCAGAACTGCCTTTTTGACCCTCACGCGCGGCTTGGCTTACAGCGCCGCCTGGGCGCAACACCGACAACGGCGCGCTTTTATTTGCATGAGCAAAAGCGCTATCTGCAAGCGCTGCTTGATTACATCATGGTCTCGCCCGATCTGGCCGCCAAGCAGCCTGACTGGCGCATCTGGCACCCGTTTGATGACCCTGACTGCTGGACGGCGCCCGAGCTGCGCGATGCGTTGCTTATGGCCTCAGACCACTTTCCGGTGACTTTGGATATTGACCTTTAAGGCACGTCAAAGGTGAGGCCAAATGAGATCAGGCCTTCGGCGCTGTCGGCATTCATGGGCACAATCTGCACAAAGCCATAGCCCTGACGCAGCTGGAGGCCGCCCAGAAAGACAACATCGCCGCCCAGATGCGTTTTGAAATCACGTCCGTTGCTGGGGTAGTGGGCAAGGCCGGCAAAGACGCCTGCGTCACCGGTTTTCCAAGTCTTTAAAGGGAGATAGCTGGTTGCTGCGATGGAGACGCGCTCATAGCTGTTGAGAAAGACCCCAAGGCTGAGGGCCGTGCGCTCGCGCTCCCATGTGGCGAAGAGGCCGGGGTTCACTTCGTTGAAGCCTGTCCCGTTGATATGATGTGAGCCGAGCAACACAGAAAAGCGGTCTGGGCCCGCATTGAGGGCTGTGGCGTTGAGGCAAAGAAACAAAGCGAGAAGGGTACGGTACATGGCCTGTCTTTCTGGTGCGTGGGCGCGAGGCGGTATTTGTGAAACGAACACTTAGTCTTATATTGAAGGAATGAGACATTTTTTTGTTAAACTCTGGGTTTTGTCAGCGCTCACGGTCGGCGGGGCTGCGCAGGCTGAAGAAAGCGGCAGCTCGCTGATGGAGCGGGGCGCGCAGCTCTTTTTGGAGGGGATCTTGAAAGAGGTTGATCCTGCGGTCAAAGACCTGCAGGCGCTCTTGCAAGAGATGGGCCCAGCCCTTGCGGAGCTGATGGGTGATATCGAGGATTTCAGCGCGTATCATCCACCCGAAGTTTTGCCCAACGGGGATATTATCCTGCGCAAAAAGGAGCCGGATGTGGCCCCACCGCCAGCTGCACCTGAGGGCGAGGTAGACCTCTAAGTCACTGCTTTAAAATGATATTTGGTGTTGCGGGAAAGGTCTCGGCAAGGGAGTTGAAGCGCGCTTCGGCCACCTCTCCAAAGAGAGGCACAGCTTCTGCGCTCAGTGTCAGCTCCAGCACACGCTTTTTGGGATAGAGGCGCATTTGCCCGATGTGAGCATCTTTTTGCAGCCAGAGCATCGCGCCAAACCGCATGGCTTTGCCCACGGTTTCGGCCACTTTCTGATCCGCTTCCGAGAGCAGCTCGGCGATTGGCTCAAAGCGCGCGGTGGTGATGCGCGAGTTGGAGTAGCGATAGAGCAGCGCGAGGCCGAGAAAGACACGTTCATTGTGGCGGATGCCACCCAGATTGGCCTGAGTGGCCAAGTTAAAGCAGGTTTCGGCGCGGTAGTCAGGGTGCGCGCGCCAGCTGACGTCATGCAGCAGGCAGGCGGCCTTGATGAGCTTGCGCCGTTCGGGCGGGGCCGTCTTGAAGAGCGGCTGGATAAATTCGTAGAGCGTACGCCCGAAGCCGGGCAGACGCGCATCTTTTGATTCGGCGAAGCGGCAGGCTTCGATGAGCGGGTCACGGTCGCGCAAGCCTTGGGGCATTTGCTCATAGAGCATGCCTTCGCGGATGCCGTAGGAGCTGACGGCGATATCGTGGGGTCGGAACTCTCGCACCACTTCCTTAAGCACTTCTGAAGCGATCGGGACGAGCTTCATGCGGCTGGAGGACACGCCCGACTCAGCCTTGACTGTTTCGGGGTCGGTTTCGGCGATGTATTTTGATGTTGCCGAGACCGCTTTGCGGCTCATGCGGTATTCGTGAAGTACGTGCAGCGGGTAGCCGCGGCGCTCCATATCGATCCGCGCAATCGCGCGCCACGAGCCGCCGACCAGAAAGAGCCGGTTGTGCTGGGGGCCAAGCTGCGCGTGCAGATCCTGAATGGTGGCGCGGATGATCTCTTTGCGCGCCTTGCGCCCGCCCTTCACGCTCATCAGCCGCTGGGGGCCAAGGGGCGAGCTGACGCGCTTGCCAACGACACCATCGGCCACTTCGGCCAGCTCCATGGACGAGCCGCCAATGTCGCAGACAAGCCCGTAAGAGCCTGGCCAGCCTAGCAAAACGCCTTGTGCCGAGAGGCGCGCCTCTTCTTCGCCGTCAATGACGTGCAGCTCCAGGCCTGTCTCGGCTTCGACAAGGTCGCGGAACTCCTGCCCGTCTTCGGCCTCGCGCACGGCGGCGGTGGCAACAGCGGTGAGGGGGCCTGTGTTCATGCCCTCGGCAAGGCGCTGGAAGCGGCGGATGGCGCTGAGCGCGCGGGTGCGGCCAGAGGGGTTGAGGCGGCCTGTTTCGGCGATGCCTTCGCCGAGGCCGCACATGACCTTTTCGTTGAAAAAGTAAGCGGGGCTGCGCGCCGCGCCATCAAAGACCACAAGGCGCACAGAGTTTGACCCAACATCAACAACGCCGACGCGGCTGAGCGCGCGTGCCTTCGGATCTTGAAAAAGGGGGCGGCCAAATAAGCCCCAATCGCTTGAATTTGCTTTGTTTTCGCTCATTCCCAGCGCTCCTGAAGCGTGCCTTGGCCTCTTATGGCGCGCGGGGGCCAATGCGTCAACCGTGCACGAAAGGCTTAACCAAAGGTTAAGTGCACGGGGGCAACGGTTACCGCTTTCCCGAAGGGCCAAAAGAGGGGGGTGAAACCTGTGCACCATGCGTGCACCACGCGTGCACCGGCTCAAGCGAGTCGCGCAGGGTTAACCATGCGGCGCGGTGCTGTGACGGGATCTTAAGCTTTGGGTCAGGTGGGGTGGCACCCACACAACGGGTCAGTCTTCGCCGTGGGTGAGCTTGGGCACATCGGATGCGCCTGCCGAACCGCGCCCTGACAGCGAGGGGTTTTCCATGAAGAAGCGGTGGCAGTTGAACGAGAAGGTGCCTTCGGGCAGCTCTTCGCGTGTGAAGCGGCCCGAGGCATCCATGACCCAGCTTTGGGCGGTGTCGGCCATATTGGCGGCCATGATCTGGCTGGTGATCTGGGCTTTCACGGTCGGGTTGCCGATTTCGACCAAGGTTTCGACGCGGCGCGACAGGTTGCGCCCCATCCAGTCGGCTGACGAGATAAACACGCGCGCTTTCTTGTGGGGCAGCCCGTGGCCATTGCCAAAGCAGACGATACGCGAGTGCTCAAGGAAGCGCCCGACAATGGACTTGACGCGGATTGTCTCCGACAGCCCCTTGACCCCCGGCCGCAGCCCGCAGATGCCACGGATCACAAGGCTGATCTGCACGCCTGCTTGGGAGGCGGCATAGAGCGCATCAATCACTTCCGGCTCGATGAGCGAGTTCATCTTGGCCCAGATCTGCGCGGGGCGGCCTGCGCGGGCGTGTTCGGCCTCGGCGGCGATCATCTCAAGGAGGCGGTCTTTGAGGCAGAGCGGCGAGATGGCAAGGTTTTCCAGCGCGGCGGGCTCAACATAGCCTGAAAGGTAGTTGAACACTTTGGTGGCGTCGCGCCCCAAGGCCGCATCGCAGGTGAAGAGCGATAGATCGGTATAAATCCGTGCCGTGATGGGGTGGTAGTTGCCTGTGCCGTAGTGGGTGTATGTGACAAGGCGGTCGCCCTCGCGGCGCACCACGGTGCTGATTTTGGCGTGTGTCTTGAGGTTGAGAAAGCCGTAAACCACATGCGCCCCCGCCCGCTCGAGGCGGCGGGACTGGCGGATGTTGGCGGCCTCGTCAAAGCGGGCTTTCAGCTCGACAAGGGCGGTGACGGATTTGCCATCTTCGGCGGCCTCGCAGAGCGCCTCTACGATGGGGCTGTCGCGCGAGGTGCGGTAGAGCGTTTGCTTGATCGCCACCACGTCGGGGTCGCGTGCGGCCTGTTTCAAAAAGCGCACGACCATATCGAAGGTCTCGTAGGGGTGGTGCAGCAGCATATCTTTCTGGCGGATCGCGGCGAAGATATCGCCCTCGTGGTCCTGCACACGCTCGGGGATACGCGGGGAGAAGGCTGGCCAGAGCAGGTCTGGGCGCTCATCAAGCACAAGGCCCGACAGGTCGGCAAGGCCGATCATGCCGCTGATTTCCACGATCTCGTTTTCTGTCACGTGCAGCTCGCGCTGGATCATCTTGAGGAGGCGCGCGGGGGCATCGGCTGAGATGGTCAGGCGCACAACTTCGCCGCGCCGTCGCCGCTTGAGCGCGGTCTCGAACTCGCGCACGAGGTCTTCGGCCTCATCCTCAAGCTCAAGGTCACTGTCGCGCAAGACACGAAAGCCGCAGGCCCCCTTGAGGCGGAAGCCCGGAAAGAGGCTGGGCAGGTGCTCCAGCAGCAGCTCTTCGAGCGGCAAGAAGCGGAACTGCCCCTCGGGTGCGGGCAGGGCCACAAAGCGCGAGATCTGGGCTGGAATGGGCAAAAGCGCCTGAAGCTTGCGCTTTTCACGGTCGCTCTCAAGCTCAAGGGCGAGAGCGTAGCCTGTGTTGGGAATAAAGGGGAAGGGGTGCGCCGGATCAATCGCCAGAGGCGAGAGCACGGGGAAGACCTGCTCCAGAAACACCTCGTGCAAGAGCGCCTTGTCTTCGCGGGTGAGCTCGTCGCGGGTGCAGATATCTATGCCAGCTTCGGCCATTTCTTCGCGCAGGGCGGCGAAAATCTCTTGCTGGCGGGCCAGAAGCTCGCGGGCGTTGTCATTGATGAGCACGAGCTGCTCGGCAGGCGTCAGCCCGTCGATGGCAGGCAGGGTGACGCCTTCATTGACCATCTCGCGCAGGCCCGCCACGCGCACGGTGTAGAACTCGTCAAGGTTGGTCGCCGAAATGGAGACAAACCTCAGCCGCTCCAGCAGGGGCACGCGCAGATTCTCAGCCTCTTCCAGCACACGCCAGTTGAACCCGAGCCAGCTGAGCTCGCGGTTCATGTAGCGGGCAGGGCCTGTGAGGTCGCCCTCGAGCTCTTGGGGCGCGGGGAAGGGGGCGGAGAGGAAATCAGCTTCAATCATGACGGGGATATAGTCTTCATATGTAACAGTTTTTAGAGGCTGACGCAGATAATGGGCGCGGCTGTGGGCTTTGTCCACAATGGTGTTGGGCGCTGGCCGTTAAAACAGCTCGGCCTGACGCTCCATCACCTCTATCGCGAGTTGGCGGCCCACTTCGCGGCCCTCGCTGAGCGCGACCCTGTCGAGCTCTTCGACAATATCGTAGGCGGCGGCAAAGCTGCGCTCGATGTTGCGGGTGAGATAGGGGATCAGCTCTGGCTTGGGGTTGAGCTGGCGGTCGGCAAAGAGCTTCATGAGCACGGCCATGAGCAGGTCGTCATCGGGGGCCTGTAGCTGCACACCACCGATCTGGCGCAGGCGGCTGACAAGGTCAGGCAGGGTGAGGCCTATGAGATGTGGCTCGGCATCTGCCGTAAAGAGCAGCGTGCCGCCTTCGGCTTTGGCGAGGTTGTAGAGGTGAAAGAGCGCGTTTTGGGCGGCGTCATGGCCTGCGATCTCTTGCACATCTTCGATGACAAGGCAGAGGGGCGCGAGCGCTGCGATATCGGCCGTATCAAGGCTGCTGGCCTTGATATGCGTGGCGCCCGAGACCGCGCTCCAGACATGGGCGAGATGGGTTTTGCCCGCGCCTCTGGGGCCTGTGATCAGCAGGTTGCGCCAGCCCGTGGCCCCCCAGCTGTCAATCATCGCAACTGCGGCGGCATTGGCGGGGGAGACGAAAAAGTCGTTGCGCCCCAGAGCAGGGCTGCTGGGCAGATCAAAAACGAGTTGGTAGGCCATTAGCTGTCTTCAGGCTCCAAGGCTGTGGCCTGCTCGGCGGCGCGCATGGCGGCCTCGGAGCTTTGGCCTTCGAGCCCTTGATAGAGTTTGCTCTCTTTGTAGGTGTAGATCACAAAGCGCGTCAGAACGCCGATGGCCGCGGCCACAGGCACGGCAACAAGCATGCCGACAAAGCCAAAGAGCGTGCCAAAGACAGAGAGGGAAAAGATCAGCCAGACGGGGTGCAGGCCCACTGATTTGCCAACCAGTTTGGGGGTGAGGACATTGCCCTCGATCACCTGACCGATGACAAAGATAGCCGCCACCAGCCCGAGCGACAGCCAGTCGCCCCAGAACTGGAACAGCGCAAGGCCAATGGCCAGAACGCCACCAAGGATTGCGCCGAGATAGGGAATAAAGGTGAGCAGCCCCGCGACAAAGCCGACGATGAGGCCGAACTGTAGCCCCACCAACATGAGCGCGAGGGCGTAATAGGTGCCAAGGATGAGGCAGACTGTGCCCATGCCACGAATGAAGCTGGCCATTGTGCGGTCAACATCGCTTGCAAGCCGGCGGATGACGGGGGCGTGGTCGCGCGGGAGCACATCGTCGATGGCGGCGACCATGCGGTCCCAGTCAAACAAGAGGTAGAAGGCCACAACCGGCACAATGACAAAGAGCATCACCAAGTTGATGATCGACATGGCCGAGGACAGAACCGTCTGCAAAAGCTCGCCGCCGCGCTCTTGCACCTTGTCGCCAATGGCGATGAGCGAGGTGCGCAGGGTGCTGTCGGCATCCATCAGGGAGGGGAAGCGCTCGGTGAGGAAGCTCTGCAAATCGGCAAAGAGCCTTGGGGCTGTGTTAAAAAGCGAGATCGCCTGCTCCACCATCGCGGGGATGACCAGCAGGGCGAGGATCACAAAGACAAGCAGCGCCGCGAGGGTAATGATCGTTGTGGCCATGGCGCGCGAGCAGCCCATTTTCTCAAGCCGGTCGGCGACAGGATCAAGGAAATAGGCAATCGCCCCGCCCAGAACAAACGGCAGGATCACATCGCCCAGAAACCAGAGCGCAAGGCAGAAGCCGACAGTGGCCACGCCCCAATATTTAAGCTGATCGCGAACAGGAAGCGCCATGAAACCCTCGTATAACCCGAGGCTCACTCATGTCGCAGATGGCTCAAAAGCGCAAGAGGCCCGCAGAACAAGCTGCGGGCCTCTGACGCGGTTTGCCTGACTTGGGGCTTAGTGGCAGGCGGGCCGTGTGCCGGGAAGCAGCACCTTGTCGATCACATGGATCACGCCGTTGGAGGCTTTGATATCGGCGATGATGACATTGGCCATCTCGCCCGTGCCATCGGCGATGCTGACACCGCTGGCGTTTTTGGTGATGCAGAGGCGCTCGGAGGCGAGAACGGGCTTGAAGTAGTTTGAGCCATGCGGAATGCCTGAGGCCATGAGCTTGCGGTCATCCACGTGGTAGAGCAGCACATTGGTGAGCTGGTCTTTGTTTTCGGGCTTGAGCAGCGTTTCGACGGTGCCCTCTGGCAGGGCTGCGAAGGCGTCATTCACCGGGGCATAGACGGTGAAGGGGCCCTTGCTGGAGAGCGTGTCGGCAAGGCCTGCGGCTGTGACCGCGGCCACAAGTGTGCTGAAGCGGTCATCGGCGGCGGCGATTTCGACGATGGTTTGTTTGCCGTGGCCATCGGCCATGGCGAGGGGGGCTGAGAGTGCGACAAAGCATGCGGCAAGAGCCGCCTTAAGCGAGGTTTTCATAGTATTTCTCCGATGTTGGGGTTTGGGTGGGCTTCAGGCGGGGGTGCCCGAAGCCCTGTTGGCCTGAGTGCTTAGCAGTCAGGCGCGTTGCCGGGGAGGACAACCTTGTCGATCACATGGATCACGCCGTTTGAGGCTTCGATATCGGCGATGACCACATTGGCCATGGTGCCTGTGCCGTCATCCAGCATGACGCCTGCATCTGATTTGGTGATGCAGACCGTGCCGTCGGCCAGGGCTGTGCCCGCGGCCATTGTGCCCATAGCGATATCACCCGCCATGACCTTGCCGGGGACAACGTGGTAGAGCAGCACATTGGTCAGGTCGCCCTTCATCTCGGGGGTGAGCAGGCTTTCAACCGTGCCTTCGGGCAGGGCTGCGAAGGCGTCATTCACAGGTGCAAAGACAGTGAAGGGGCCTTCGCCTGAGAGCGTCTCGGCCAGATCGGCGGCCGTGACGGCGGCGACGAGGGTTGTGAAGCGCTCATCGGCTGCGGCGATTTCGACGATGGTCTTCTTGCCGTGGCCGTCGGCGAAGGCCGAGGTGGCAGCGGCAGCAAAAGCGGTGGCGAGAACGAAAGTGCGTAGCATACTTGTAACTCCTGTCAGTGTGTCTCTCTCGCGTTGTGCGAGTAAAGAGGTTACGGGGCGTAGGAGCGCCTGGATGTGCAGCTGACGGTTGTGTGATCAGGCGTGATCAGGGCGTGGGTTTGGGCGGCGGGGTGTAGGTGTCTGGGTCGGCCTGCCACTTGCGCCATTCGGATTGGAAGGTGGCCCAATCCAACTCCCAATCTGGCCAGTGAGCGGGGCGATGCAGTGCATCCTTAAGTTCGCAAGATGCCTCTCCAAATGTTACTGCAAGCTCCTCTGGGCTGAAGGTGCTCTGCGATTGCGCTTCCCCGAAAAAGACAAAGTTGTCGACTAGAATACTGTTGCGGAATCTTGTCGCTCTCAGTTCTCGCGGATGTTGTTCATCGGGTAGCAATCTAAAGGTGAAATAGACTTGGCGCACATCTCCTTCGATCAATGCGCTTTGCAAGTCAGCGTTTATAAAAAAAGCGCGATTAACAGTTCCGGGCTGCGGCTTTGGCGAGAAACACAGGTGCGCTCCCTTGAGTTGAGTTCCGACGAAGTGCGTGTGAGACATCGAGCACTGTAGAAACTTTGCTTCGTTCAAAATGGCGTGGGAAAAGTCTGCAGAGTCAATTCTGGCATGGCTGAGATCAAGTCCTCGGCCACTTGCACAAGTCATTTGTGCGTATATCAGATTACAACCTTTAAAGTCGGCATCATTGCAAAAAGCACCTTCGAGTTTTGACTTGAAGAAGCTGGCAGAGGAGAAGTCTAGACCTTCAAGGTCAGCTTTGCGCAGGTTCGTTTCTGTCAAATCGAGATAGTAACTCTCTCCTCTTCGATTCAAATGCTGTCTTTCAATGTCGATCTGTTCGGCGCTTCGGCGGCCCAAAATGAAAAGAGCAAACTGGATGTCTGATCGAGGCTTCGCTTGTCGATAAAACCAGTCAAACGGGCTTGTCCCAGCTTTCAGTTCTAGGTCTTCCTGCTTCGTCCCACTTGGGAATGGTGCGTTTTCCGCCTCGCTCGCCGGCGCATTCTCCCGCACGTAAGCACAGAGGATTTCCATCACACGCACATGGTCGCGGCCCTTGTCGTAGCGGGTGCTGTCTTGGGCAATGCGCTCGAGTGAGAGGAGGCCGCCGATGCGGACTTCGATGTTGGGTTCGGTGGTTTCGACTGATTGGCCCTGATCATTCAGTCTTTTGACAGTCTTCTCGGCCCCC
Source organism: Lentibacter sp. (assembly GCF_965658795.1). Lineage (NCBI taxonomy): Bacteria > Pseudomonadati > Pseudomonadota > Alphaproteobacteria > Rhodobacterales > Roseobacteraceae > Lentibacter > Lentibacter sp. The sequence goes on from NZ_CBFHTG010000001.1 coordinate 270,793, forward strand.
AGTTGTTCCACGGCCTTGCTGATCCGGTCGGTGATGTGGCTTTCTTTCTGGAAGTTGACGGTTGTTTGTTTGATCACCGTGTTCCAGATGAGAAAGGGTGCGCCGAGGATCGCGACGATGAGTGCGCCTGCACTGAGGCTGCCTGCGCCATTGGCTGTGCTGCCAAAGATGGTGCTGACAAGCAGAACAAAGGCTGCGGCAAAGGCTATGAGAATGAGAAGCGTGAGCAGGGCCGCCACGAGGTGGCCCAGTGGCTTTGCCACGCGCCAGTTGGGGGCGTTTGAGATGCCGAGCCAGTCAAGCAGGTCTTCGGGTGGGGTTTGGTCACTCATTAAAAAGCTCCGACAACAAAACAGGCGTGCGCCTTACAAGCTGGCGCGCGTGGGGGCACTGTGAATTATCGCGCATAGATTGAAAAGCTGGAACTCGCTTCACCCGATGCGCCCCCTTGCTCCGCGCGGCGGGAGGGCCTACACGGGGGGCGAACAAAACATAAGGTTTTCCCCATGCGTCTGAGCCGCTATTTTCTGCCCGTTCTCAAAGAAACCCCTGCGGAGGCGCAGATTGTCTCTCACCGTCTTATGCTGCGGGCCGGTATGATCAAGCAGTCGGCTGCGGGGATTTATTCGTGGTTGCCGCTGGGCTTTAAAGTGCTGCGCAAGATCGAGAATATTGTGCACGAAGAGCAGATGCGCGCGGGGCATTTGCCGATGCTGATGCCAACGATCCAGTCGGCCGATCTCTGGCGCGAAAGCGGGCGCTATGACGCTTACGGCGACGAGATGCTGCGCATCAAGGATCGTGGCGGGCGCGATATGCTTTTCACCCCCACAGCCGAAGAGCTGATCACCGATATTTTCCGCTCCAATGTGAGCAGCTACAAAGACATGCCGCTGACGATGTACCAGATCCAGTGGAAGTTCCGCGACGAGGTGCGCCCGCGCTTTGGCGTGATGCGGGGCCGCGAATTCTATATGAAAGACGGCTATAACTTTGACCTCACCAAAGAAGACGCGCTCCACGCCTACAACCGCCACTTGGTGAGCTACCTGCGCACCTATGAGCGCATGGGCTTGCAAGCGATCCCGATGCGCGCAGATTCCGGGCCGATCGGGGGCGATGACACGCATGAATTCCTCGTGCTGGCGGACACGGGCGAGTCCGAGGTGTTTTATGACGCCGAGATCACCGATCTCAAGTTTGGTGACCGCGCGATTGACTACACCGACAAGGCCGCCTGCCAAGCCGTGCTGGAGGAGTTCACATCCCGCTATGCGCGCACCGATGAGACGCATGACGAGGCGGTCTTTAACGAGGTTCCAGAAGAGCGCCGCCGCGTGGCGCGGGGCATCGAGGTTGGCCAGATCTTCTATTTCGGCACCAAATATTCCGATGCGATGGGCGCAACCGTGCAGGGGCCTGACGGCAGGCCTGTTGCGGTGCATATGGGCAGCCACGGCATCGGTGTGAGCCGCCTTTTGGGCGCGATCATCGAAGCGAGCCATGACGACAACGGCATCATCTGGCCTGAAGGTGTGACACCGTTTCACGCGGGCATCGTCAACCTCAAGCAGGGCGACGCCGAGGCCGATGCGGCCTG